>NZ_BAAAIZ010000038.1:10949-100503 GCF_039526425.1 Streptomyces thermospinosisporus | reverse complement strand
TCGACGTTGGACGCCCTCGTCTCATGTCCGCAGGCGATCCCTTGGACTCATTCATCTAGGGCGATGGGGGTGCCCCCGCTCGAGCGAAGTCGAGAGTGGGGGAGGGTGGGCGATGGGGGTGCCCCCGCTCGAGCGCAGCCGAGAGTGGGGGAGGCACCCCCTGCAGCGGGGCTAGCGCCCACCCCCGGCCGGCACCCACCCCGGGTGCCCGACCCAAACCTGCACCGCCGCAGCGCCTGCGTTCAGCCGCCGGTGTGGACCTGGAACGCGGCTCGCCGGACCGCTCGGGCCAGCGCCGGGTCGGGGTGTGCGGCGGCGAGCGCGACCAGGACCTGCACCGTGCGCGGATGCCCGACGGCCCGTACCTCCTTCAGCAACTCCGGAACAGTCGGCTGGACCGCAGACTCCAGGTGCCGCACCAGCATCGGCGCCTCCCCGTGATCGGCCACGGCTGCCGCCGTGTCGACCCACAGCCAGGTGGCCTCCTCACGGGTCAAAACCTCGTGCGCATCCTCAGGGTCGGCCCCATCGTGCTCGGCGAGCCACAGCAGCGCGTACGGCCGCAGCGCCGGTTCATCGAGAACGGCCCGCACCTCCGGCTCGGCCGGCGCACCGACCACCCGCAGCGCCTCGAACGCGAGCCCGCGCAGCAGCGCATCCTCGCCCCGCGCTGCGTCGATCAGCTCGGTGACCGCGCTGCCCACCGGGCGGGCGGCAAGCCAGGCCCGGTACTCGGCACGGGCGGCATTGGGCCGCAGCTGCGCGCAGCCGCGCAGCATGTCCTCGGCGCTCTGCTCGATGTTCCCGGCAGGGCTCTGCGCGGCCACACAGATCTGCTCGAGCTTGACCCACACCGCCCAGCTGCCGAGCGGGGTGAGCGTGGCCTGCCCGTCCCCGTAGGTGAGCGCTCCCACGGAGGCGAGAGCGCGCAGTGCCCAGTCGAGCAGCGGCTCGAGCGGTGCGTCGGTGCGCTCCGGTACGACGGGCGCGGGCCGGGGCGCGTAGTCGATCTCGCAGCGCTCGGTGCGCAGTTCGGTGACGCGCTGGCGCAGCAGGTCCAGCAGCTGGGACACCGGGACGGGCCCGGCGGAGAGCTGGAGGAAGGACAGCACCTGCGGCATGGCCGAGACGACCTCGGCGACGGCCCCGGGCTCCTGGCCCCCCGGTTCGGGGTGCGCCAGCGACCACGCGTCGAAGAGGGCGACCCAGCCGCGCAGCACCGCGCTGTCGTCGCGGTCCCAGGCACGCAGCCGCCAGCCGGGGCGGGCGCTGTCGCCGTGCACCTCGATCAGACCGGCGAGGCGGGCGGTGTCCCAGTCGGCGCGCACCTGAGCCGGGGTCAGTCCGAGGTCCTCGGCGGCGCGCCCGGCGGTGGCGTCGGAGAGGGTGGCCTTGCCGTCGCCTGCGGTGCGGCCGGGGCCGAGGGCAGCGTCGGCCCAGCGGGCCACCCGGACGGCACCGGCCAGTTGGGAACGGGCCATTCCGGCCAGTGCCGCCGGTGCCGGCGTGCCCTCGGGAGGGCGCGGTGCGGGGCGGCGCGGGCGCCGGTGGTTCATCGCTCTGGGTGCGGCGGCCAGGGGTCGCGGGCGGACGAGTCGAAGCCTGGAGTCGCGCGGGATACGGGACGTCACGGGTGCAGTCTTCCGGTTGACGGTCCGAAAACCCAAACGGAATGTCACGGGCGGCTACGGAGAGGGCCAACGCACGGCCCGACAACGGCGGTGAGGGGCGTGATCAGGCCATGGGGCGAGCGCGGACCGGAATCACGGCAGAGAGTCCGGCAAAGGGTCACATCAAGGGGGTGAGGAAGCGGCGGAGGGCCTCCTCGTAGGAGTCGGGGTGGGCGTTCCACATGGCGCCGTGCGGGGCGTCCGTGACGGGGTGCAGGGTGACGGTGTTGGGGTGGGCGTCGGCGAGGCGGCGGGAGAAGTGCCAGGGAGCCACGGTGTCGCCGGGCCCGTGGAAGATGTGGGTCGGGATGGCGATGCGGTCCAGGTGGAGGGTGCCGGGGTCGCGGTCGCCGTAGAGGCCGGTGCGGCCCTTGGCGGCACGGACCGCGAGCGGCAGCAGCGGGCCCGGGGTGCGGCGGGCGGCGGCCAGGGCGCGCAGGGTCGCCTCCCAGCTGAGCACCGGCGAGTCCAGCACGAGCCCGGCGATCCGCTCCCGCAGCGGCGAGCGGGCGGCGGCGCGCAGCGCCATGGTCGCGCCGGTGGACCAGCCGAGCAGCACCACCTGCCGGGCGCCCGAGTCCACGGCGTGCCGGATCGCGGCGTCCAGGTCGCGCCACTCGGTCTCGCCGAAGTGGTGCAGGCCGTCCGGTGAGCGCGGCGCGCCCTGGTCGCCCCGGTAGGCGAGGGCGAGCACCGGGAAGCGGTGGCTGTGCAGGAACTCCATGAGATTCAGGGCGTGTTCCCGGGTGGCGGCGAGTCCGTGCACCGCGATCACCCAGGTGCCCCGGGCGCCCGGCACGAACCAGGCGGGCAGCGGGCCGAGTTCACCGGGGATGCTCAGGTCGGTGTGCTCCAGCCCAAGGGCGGTGCCGGGGTCCCCGACGTACAGGTTGGGCACCAGCCAGGCGCGGTCGCCGGGCTCCAGCGTGCCGTGGGTGACGCGTTCCAGGCGGCGGACGACGGTGTCGGCGGACTGCGAGGCGCCCTCCAGGACGGGCCCGACCACCGCGTGGACTCCGTCGCCGGCGAGCCCGTAGCGGCCGGGGCGCAGCGCGGCGAGGTGCCGGGTGAGACTGACCTGCCCGGCGGCCGTGCCGTGCACGGTGAGCCGGGGTTCGGTGGGCAGCGGCCTGCCCGGGGGCGCTTTGAGGGCGCTGTCGCTGGCGAGCCGGCCGGCGGCCACGGCGGCGGCACCGGCCCCTATCACGGCGGAGACGGCAGCAGCCGTCGCTCTGACAGGACGCACCCCACCAGTCTCCCGGCCCTCCCGGCACCGGGCCAGTGGGCAACGCAGGAGGAGTGACGCGCAGAGGCCTCGCGGCAACTACGCCCAGTCGCGCCTACGGCCCGCCTGGCTGCGGGCAGCGCAGCCGCGTCACCGCGGGCAATCGTGCCGCCTGGGGCGATGGGGGTCCCCCCGCTCGAGCGAAGTCGAGAGTGGGGGAGGGTGGGCGATGGGGGTGCCCCCGCTCGAGCGCAGCCGAGAGTGGGGGAGGCACCCCCTGCAGCGGGGCCAGCGCCCACCCACCCCCGCCCAGCACCCACCCCGGGCGCCCATCCCAGGCACACCACTGCAGCTCAGGACCCGCCCCCGTCACCCCCATCCTGCCCATACCCCCGCAACCGCTCCGCCACCTCATCAAGCTGAGCCGGCGAGAGCAGACTCGGCGTACGCCCCGGCACGGCAGACGCGGTCAGCCAAACCCGGCACATCCACTCCAGCTGCGCAGTCCGGTCATAGGCCTGGGTCAGCGTCGAGCCATACGTCACAGTCCCGTGGTTCTGCAAAAGGCAACCCGTGCGCCCGCTCAGCGCATCGAGCATGTTCTCGGCCAACTCCTCCGTCCCGTAAGTCGCATAGCGGGCAACCCGGACGGGCCCGCCGAGGGCCGCGGCCATGTAGTGGATCAGCGGGAGCTCGTGGACGAGCGTGGAGACGGCCGTCGCGTGCACGGCGTGGGTGTGGACGACGGCGCGGGCGTCGGTCGCGCGGTACACGGCCAGATGCAAGGGCAGCTCGCTGGTGGGCACGAGCGTGCCGAGGACCTGGCGGCCGGCGAGGTCGACGCCGGTCACATCGTCCGGCGTGAGCCGGCCGTAGGGCACTCCGGACGGCGTGACCAGGACCGTTTCCCCGACGCGCACCGAGACATTGCCGGAGGTGCCGACGACCAGACCCTCGGCGGCGGTCCGGCGCGCGGTGTCCACCAGGTCGACCCAGGCGCGCGCCTCATCCTCGCTCACACGCCGCCTTCGCGATTCCCCCACACCCCCCGCACCGTTTCCGACGCCACTGGCGTCACGCCGGTCGTCCCGCTGCTCAGCCATGCCGTGATCCTGCCAGGAGCCCTCCGGGGCCCTTGTGAGCCAGGGCACTTTAGGACGGAATGCGACCTTCCGTAAGGGTGCATATCCCCCATATCGACCAGCGGGATCACCTTGGCCGGAGATCGTCCCGCATTCAACGATCTTCCAGTAGCGTCGAGGCGTTCACGTGCACATCGCCATATCCGGGGGGAAGCAATGGCCCGTGATCGCATGCCGGCGTCCCGTCGCCGCCGCAGGCTCCTCACCGCCTCCGTGGCCGCTCTGGCGCTCGGCGGGACCGTCCTCGCCGAGGCGCCGGCCGTCTCGGCGAGCCGCCCGAAGGGGCACGACGTCTCGTCGCACCAGAAGAGCGTGAACTGGCAGAAGGCGAGGTCCAAGGGCGCCCGGTTCGTCTACGTCAAGGCGACCGAGTCCACCACCTACCGCAATCCGCACTTCCGGCAGCAGTACGACGGCTCCCGCAGGGCCGGGCTGATCCGCGGCGCCTATCACTTCGCACTGCCGGACCGGTCCTCGGGCCGGGCCCAGGCGGCCTGGTTCGTACGCAACGGGGGCGCCTGGAGAGCCGACGGGCGCACGCTGCCGCCCGCTCTCGACATCGAGTACAACCCGTACGACCGCAAGGAGAAGTGCTACGGGCTGAGCAAGGCCCGGATGACCGCCTGGATCCGCTCGTTCAGCAACGAGGTCCACCGGCGCACCGGCCGCCGACCTGTGATCTACACCACCACCCACTGGCGGCGGACCTGCACCGGCAACAGCCCCGCCTTCGGCCGGGACCACCCGCTGTGGATCGCCCGTTACAGCAGGTCGGGACCGGGTGCGCTGCCGGCGGGCTGGTCGTCGTGGACGTTCTGGCAGTACGACAACAGCGGCACTCTTCCGGGTGACCAGAATTACTTCAACGGGTCGCTCGGCCGGCTGAAGGCACTGGCGCGGGGGCGCTGAGCAGCCGTCTCGCCGTGCCGTCGCGGGGCCGGGCGTACCGTACGGGTCCGGCCCCGCCGTCCGGCGGAACAACAGCCGCCTCTTCCGGTCACCGCCGTGCCCCTCCCAGTTCATCTTCCGTTCACCCTGGTTACCTACGTTCGACCAGCCAATGACCTCGAACGATTGCCTGGGTAAATGGAAAGCTTCTCGCTGATCCTCGCGATTGTGGTGGTGACCGCACTCGCGTTCGATTTCACGAACGGTTTCCACGACACCGCGAACGCGATGGCAACGACCATTTCGACCGGTGCGATGAGGCCCAAGGCGGCAGTGGCCATGTCCGCCGTCCTCAACCTTGTCGGTGCATTTCTCTCGGTGGAGGTCGCCAACACGATCTCCAAGGGTCTCGTCGACGAGACCGGCATCCGTCCCGAGGTCATCTTCGCCGCCCTGGTCGGCGCGATCCTCTGGAACCTCCTCACCTGGCTGGTCGGTCTGCCGTCCAGCTCCTCGCACGCCCTGATGGGCGGTCTGATCGGCGCCACCGTCGCCACCGCCGGAATCGGCGCGGTGCACGGCGGCGTGCTGGTCACCAAGGTGCTGATCCCGGCGCTCGCCGCCCCGCTGGTGGCCGGCATCGCCGCGATGCTCGCCGCCCGGCTGACCTACCGCCTCGGCCGGAAGGCCGACGGCAAGGCCGCCGAGAAGGGCTACCGGGCCGGGCAGATCGCCTCCGCCGGCCTGGTCTCCCTGGCCCACGGCACCAACGACGCCCAGAAGACGATGGGCATCATCACCCTCGCTCTGATCGCCGGCGGCGCCCTCGCTCCCGACTCCGACCCGCCGCTGTGGGTCATCCTCTCCGCGGGCGTGGCCATCGCGCTGGGCACCTACCTCGGCGGCTGGCGCATCATCCGCACCATGGGCAAGGGCCTGACCGACCTTCAGCCGCAGCAGGGCTTCGCCGCCCAGACCAGCGCCGCCACGGTCATCCTGGCCTCCTCCCACCTCGGCTTCTCCCTGTCCACCACGCACTCCGTCTCCGGCTCGGTCATGGGCGCGGGCCTCGGCCGCAAGGGCGGCGTGGTCCGCTGGTCGACCGCCACCCGGATGTTCGTCGCCTGGGGCCTGACGCTGCCGGCCGCCGCGCTCGTCGCCGCGCTCGCCGAGTGGGTGTGCGGCTTCGGCGACTGGGGCACCGCCCTGGTGGCCGTCTTCCTGGTCGCCTCCAGCGCGGCCATCTGGAAGATCTCCCGGCGCGAGGTGGTCGACCACACCAACGTCAACGACCCCGAGACCCCGGCCGAGGAGCCGGCCGGCGTGGTGAACCAGGCCATCGCCGCCGTCACCCCGCCGCCCACCGGCGCCCTCGAGGAGGAGCTGACGGCCACCGTCCCGGCCCCCACCGCTCCTGCCCCCACCGCTCCGGCGCCCACCGCTCCGGCGCCCGCGGCTCCGGCGCCCGCCGACCCGGCCAACCCGCCGGCGAAGACCACCGTCTGACCGCCCCGTCCCTCACCCGGGCTCACGAAGGAAAGCAGCAGAACAATGAAGATCGACTGGGCGGCCCTCGGTTCCGTCTTCGGCGTCAGCCTCGTGGTCACGGTGGCGCTGGTGGCGCTGTTCACGCTCGGCATCACCGGCCTGTCCCGCCGTGAACGGGCCGCCGAGCAGGGCCGGTCCGCGGCCCTGGCGCTCACCGGTGCCTACGCCTGCTTCGCCGCCTGCGCGGCGGCGGTGGGCTACGGGATCTACCTGATCATGGCCTGATCCCCGCGAGCGTTTCCGGAGGGTGGTGCGAGGCGATGCCTCGCACCACCCTTTCGCGCTCCCCCACCCGAATCCCTCTGTGGGCCTCAGCACACTTCAGCCTCGCAGGTCAACGGCAAGTTGACGGCCCTTCCGGGGGCGTGGTGGACTGCCGGAGCCAAGTGCGGCGGCAGGAGAGGAAGCCGGTGGAAGTCCGGCGCGGTCCCGCCACTGTCACCGGGGTGAACAACCCCGGGAGCCAGGAACTCTCACCGCCGGTCTCGTCGAACCAGGGCGCGGACACCCTGAGTGAGGACATATATCGCCATGCGCGGCTGCCTGTTGAGGTCGATCAGCGACGCACGGCCCCGTACCGGGGCACCCCGGAGCATTCCCACCGGATCCGTCACCGGCTGAACCCATGGGTGCCGATCGCGTGTTCGCGTACGGCGCCGCCGCCGGCCTCCTCGGCGACCTGCTGCTCGGCGATCCCCGCCGCGGGCATCCGGTCGCCGCTTTCGGGCGGGCCGCGGCTGCCGTGGAACGTGTGCTGTGGCGGGACCATCGCGGCTGGGGCGCCGTGCACACCGCCGTCTGCGTCGGCGGGACGGTCGCCCTCGGCGGCCTGGCCGCCCGCTGCGTCCGCCGCTCCCCCGCCGCCTCCCTCGCCCTGACCGGCGTCGCCACCTGGGCCGTGGTGGGCGGCACCTCGCTCGCCCGGGAGGCCCGCACCATCGCCCGTGCCCTTCAGGCCGGTGACCTGGAGGCGGCCCGGGCACGGCTGCCGCATCTGTGCGGGCGGGACGCGCAGGCGCTGGACGCCGACGGCATCGCCCGCGCCGTGGTGGAGTCCGTCGCCGAGAACACCTCCGACGCGGTGGTCGGCGCCCTGGTGTGGGGCGCCGTCGGCGGGGTGCCGGGGCTGCTCGGCTTCCGCGCCGTCAACACGCTGGACGCCATGGTCGGCCACAAGTCGCCGCGCTACCGCCGCTACGGCTGGGCGTCGGCCCGGCTCGACGACCTGGCGGGCTGGCCGGGCGCGCGGCTGACCGCCGTCCTGGCCGCGCTCGCCGGGCCCGACCCGAAGGGCGCGGTGCGGGCCTGGCGGGCGGACGCCGCCGAGCACCCGAGCCCCAACGCGGGCCCCGTGGAGGCCTCGTTCGCCGGCGCGCTGGGTGTGCGGCTCGGCGGAACCCTCTCCTACGGCGGGCGCATCGAGCACCGGCCGGTGCTCAACGGGCAGGGGCGCGCGGTGACCGTGCCCGACATCGAACGGGCGGTACGGCTCTCCCGAAGGGTCGGCTGGCTCGCGCTGGGCGTAGGCGCCCTGGCGCGCAGGCTCATGAAGGGGCGGGGCGCATGAACGGTGGGCTGCTGGTCGCCGGGACCACCTCGGACGCCGGCAAGAGCGTGGTGACCGCCGGCATCTGCCGCTGGCTGGTCCGTCAGGGCGTCAAGGTGGCGCCGTTCAAGGCGCAGAACATGTCGCTGAACTCGTTCGTGACCCGGGAGGGCGCCGAGATCGGCCGGGCGCAGGCCATGCAGGCGCAGGCCTGCCGGCTGGAGCCCACGGCGCTGATGAACCCGGTGCTGCTCAAGCCCGGCGGGGAGCAGAGCAGCCAGGTGGTGCTGCTCGGCAAGCCGGTCGGCGAGCTGAGCGCACGCGGCTACCACGGCGGACGCCAACAGCGGCTGCTGGGCACCGTGCTGGACTGCCTTGCGCAGTTGCGGGGCACGTATGACGCGGTGATCTGTGAGGGGGCGGGCAGCCCGGCGGAGATCAATCTGCGCCGGACCGACATCGTGAACATGGGGATCGCGCGGGGCGCGCAGCTCCCCGTGCTGGTCGTCGGCGACATCGACCGCGGCGGTGTCTTCGCCTCCTTCTTCGGCACCGTCGCCCTGCTCTCCCGCGAGGACCAGAAGCTGGTCGCCGGCTTCCTGGTGAACAAGTTCCGCGGCGACGTGTCGCTGCTTCAGCCGGGCCTCGACATGCTGCACGGCCTCACCGGGCGGCGCACCTACGGGGTGCTGCCGTTCCGGCACGGGCTCGGCATCGACGAGGAGGACGGGCTGCGGGTCTCGCTGCGCGGCGCGGTGCGCGAGTCGCAGGTGGCCGCGCCGGTCGGCGAGGACGTGCTGCGGGTCGCGGTGTGCGCGGTGCCGCTGATGTCCAACTTCACCGACGTGGACGCGCTCGCCGCCGAACCGGGCGTCGTGGTGCGGTTCGTGGACCGTCCCGAGGAGCTGGCGGACGCCGACCTGGTGGTGGTCCCCGGAACCCGCGGCACGGTGCGGGCGCTTGAGTGGCTGCGCGAACGGGGCCTGGCGGAGGCGCTGGTGCGCCGGGCGGCCGAGGGACGTCCCGTGCTCGGCATCTGCGGCGGCTTCCAGATCCTCGGCGAGCACATCGAGGACGAGGTGGAGAGCCGCCGGGGCCGGGTGACCGGGCTCGGGATCCTGCCGGTACGGGTGCGGTTCGCCCGCGAGAAGACCCTTACCCGGCCCGCCGGCCAGGCCCTCGGAGAACGCGTCGAGGGCTACGAGATCCACCACGGCATCGCCGAAGTCCTCGGTGGTGAGACGTTCATCTCCGATGACCATGGACACAGCCTGGACGGCTGCCGGGTCGGGCACACCTGGGGCACCCACTGGCACGGCTCGCTGGAGTCGGACGGCTTCCGGCGTGCGTTCCTGCGCGAGGTGGCCGCCGCCGCGGGCCGCCGCTTCACACCGGCCCCCGACACCTCCTTCGCCGAGCTGCGCGAACAGCAGCTGGACCGGCTCGGCGACCTGATCGAACAGCACGCGGACACGGACGCGCTGTGGCGGCTCATCGAGTCCGGCGCGCCGCAAGGACTGCCCTTCATCCCACCGGGAGCGCCCGCATGAGCACTGTGTTGTTGTTGTCGACCGCCGACACCGATCTGCTGGCGGCGCGGGCCAGCGACGCCGAGTACCGGATCGGCAACCCGACCCGCGTGGACGTCACCGACGAGCTGCCCGCGCTGCTGGACGGCGCGGACATCGCCGTGGTGCGGCTGCTCGGCGGCAAGCGGGCCTGGGAGGACGGGCTGGCCGCGGTGAAGGCCTCGGGCGTCCCGGCCGTGCTGCTCGGCGGAGAGGCCGTGCCCGACGCCGAGCTGATGGCCGAGTCGACGGTGCCCGCCGGTGTGGTGGCCGAGGCGCTGCGCTACCTGGTCGAGGGCGGGCCGGACAACCTCACCCAGCTGGCCCGCTTTCTGTCCGACACCGTGCTGCTCACCGGCGAGGGCTTCGACGAGCCACGGAAGATGCCCGCCTTCGGCGTGCACGGCGAACGCCCCCTGCTCGACGGCCGCCCGACCGTCGGCGTGCTCTTCTACCGGGCGCACGAGCTGAGCGGCAACACCGCTTTCGTCGACACCCTGTGCGACGCGATCGAGGCCCGCGGCGCCAACGCCCTTCCCGTGTACTGCGGTTCACTGCGCGGCGCGGACCCGGAGCTGTACACGCTGCTGTCGAAGGCCGACGCGCTGGTCGCCACCGTGCTCGCCGCCGGCGGCACCCACGCCTCGCAGGCGTCCGCCGGCGGCGACGAAGAGACCTGGGACATCGGCGCCCTCGCCGACCTCAACATCCCCGTGCTGCAAGGACTGTGCCTGACCTCCCCGCGCGCCGCCTGGGAGGAGTCGGACGCCGCGCTGTCCCCCATGGACGCGGCGATGCAGGTCGCCATCCCGGAGTTCGACGGACGGCTGATCACCGTGCCGTTCTCCTTCAAGGAGCAGGGCCCGGACGACGTACCGGTGTACGTCGCCGACCCGGAGCGGGCCGCGCGGGTCGCCGGGATCGCCGTGCGCCATGCGGCGCTGCGGCACAAGCCGAACGCCGAGAAGAAGCTGGCACTGGTCTTCACCGCCTACCCGACCAAGCACTCCCGGGTCGGCAACGCGGTCGGCCTGGACACCCCCGCCTCGGCCGTACGCGTCCTGGACGCGCTCCGCGACGCCGGCTACTCGCTCACCGACTACCCGTCCGGCGGCGACGAGCTGATCCACCGGCTGATCGAGGCCGGCGGGCACGACGTGGAGTGGCTGACCGAGGAGCAGCTGGCCGCCGCTCCTGCACGAGTGCCGCTGGCCGACTACCGGGCCTGGTTCGACAAGCTCGACCCCGAGCTGCGGGAGGCGATGACCGAGGCATGGGGCGAACCGCCGGGCTCGCTCTATGTCGACGGTGACGACATCGTGCTGGCGGCCCTGCAGTTCGGGAACGTGGTCGTGATGATCCAGCCGCCGCGCGGCTTCGGGGAGAACCCCATCGCGATCTACCACGACCCCGACATGCCGCCCTCCCACCACTACTTGGCCGCCTACCGCTGGCTGGAGAACACCTTCGGCGCCGACGCCATCGTGCACATGGGCAAGCACGGCACCATGGAGTGGCTGCCCGGCAAGGGCCTCGGCCTGAGCGCGGGCTGCGCACCGGACGCGGTGCTCGGCGACCTGCCGCTGGTCTACCCGTTCATCGTCAACGACCCCGGCGAGGGCACCCAGGCCAAGCGCCGCGGACACGCCACCGTGGTGGACCATCTGGTCCCGCCGATGGCCCGCGCCGACACCTACGGCGACCTGGCCAAGCTGGAGCAGCTGCTCGACGAGTACGCCCTGGTCTCCGACCTGGACCCGGCGAAGGCACCGGCGGTACGGGCGCAGATCTGGACCCTGGTCAAGGCCGCCGAGCTCCACCACGACCTGCATGTGGACGAACAGCCGGACGACGACGAGTTCGACGAGTTCGTCATGCACATCGACGGCTACCTCTGTGAGATCAAGGACGTGCAGATCAGGGACGGCCTGCACATCCTGGGCGGCGGCCCGGCCGGTGAGCCGCGCGTCAACCTGGTGCTGGCGGTGCTGCGCGCCTCCCAGGTGTGGGGCGGTCAGGCCGACGCGCTGCCCGGCCTGCGGGCCGCACTGGCCGAGCACTTCGGGCTCGCGGAGAAGGAGCTGCTGGCCGAACCGGGCGCCCCGGTGAAGGTGCCGGTGGAGCTGACGGATCTGGTCGAGGGCCCGTCCCGTACGGCCGCCGATGCGATCGATCTGCTGGAGCAGCTGTGCCGGCGGATCGCCGAGGGCATGGAGGAGCGCGGCTGGGCGGCCGGCCAGGCGCCGGGCCTGGTGCGCGAGGTGCTGGGGACGGAACTGCCGGACGCGGTGGCCGTGCTGGAGTTCGCGTGCACGGAGGTCGTGCCCCGGCTGGCCCGTACGACGGACGAGATCGACCACATCCTGCGGGCGCTGGACGGCGGTTACGTCCCGGCGGGTCCCTCCGGCTCACCGACCCGTGGCCTGGTCAATGTCCTGCCGACCGGCCGCAACTTCTACTCCGTCGACCCCAAGGCCATCCCCTCGCGACTGAGCTGGGAGGTCGGGCAGGCGCTCGCGGATTCGCTGGTGCAGCGCTATCTGCGGGACACGGGTGAGTACCCGAAGTCCGTCGGCCTCACGGTGTGGGGTACGTCCGCGATGCGCACTCAGGGCGACGACATCGCCGAGATCCTGGCACTGCTGGGGTGCCGCCCGGTGTGGGACGACGCGTCGAGGCGGGTCACCGGCTTCGAGATCGTGCCGCTGAAGGAGCTGGGCCGGCCGCGCATCGACGTCACGGTCCGCATCTCCGGCTTCTTCCGGGACGCCTTCCCGCACGTGGTCGCTCTGATCGACGACGCGGTGCGCGCGGTGGCTGAGCTGGACGAGCCGGCCGAATCCAACTACGTACGGGCGCACGTGGAGGAGGACACGGCCGCCCACGGCGACCGGCGGCGCGCGACGGCCCGCATCTTCGGCTCCAAGCCGGGCGCCTATGGGGCGGGCCTCCTGCCGCTGATCGACGCCCGCAACTGGCGCAGCGACGCGGACCTCGCCGAGGTCTACGCGGTGTGGGGCGGCTATGCGTACGGGCGCGGCCTCGACGGGCGGGCGGCACGCGGCGACATGGAGACCGCGTTCAAGCGGATCGCCGTGGCCGCGAAGAACGTCGACACCCGCGAGCACGATCTCGTCGACGCCGACGACTACTTCCAGTACCACGGCGGCATGGTCGCCATGGTGCGCCATCTGACGGGGGCCAGCCCGGAGGCGTACGTCGGCGACTCGGCCACGCCGGACCAGGTGAAGACCCGCACGCTGGGCGAGGAGACGCACCGGGTGTTCCGGGCGCGGGTGGTCAACCCGCGCTGGATGGCGGCGATGAGGCGGCACGGCTACAAGGGCGCCTTCGAGATGGCGGCCACCGTGGACTACCTCTTCGGCTACGACGCCACGGCCGGGGTCGTGGACGACTGGATGTACGAGCGGCTCGCGTCTGAGTACGTCTTCTCGGCAGAGAACCAGGAGTTCATGCGGAAGTCCAACCCGTGGGCACTGAGGGGCATCGCGGAACGGCTCCTGGAGGCGGCGGACCGTGGGCTGTGGGCGGAGCCGGACCAGGAGACCCTGGACCGGCTCCGAGCGACCTACCTCGAACTTGAGGGAGATCTGGAGGGAGACGCGTGAGCGCCCTCGGAATCCCCGCGTTTGCGGGGAGCACAGCAGCAGATCGACCAGGTGATCGTGCAGCAGTGGACCACCCCCGCATCTGCGGGGAGCACCCACCTACTCTCGCCGGGTCATCGCCTCGCCGACAGCCACTCTCTCTCCATTCGCCTGAAGGAGTGATCGCCGCGTGAGCACCCCCTACCCGTTCACCGCCGTGGTCGGACAGGACGATCTTCGGTTGGCGCTGATGCTCAACGCGGTGAGCCCGTCAGTCGGCGGCGTTCTCATTCGAGGTGAGAAGGGCACTGCGAAGAGCACGGCCGTGCGTGCGCTGTCCAGCTTGCTGCCGCCCGTGGCGGTCGTCTCCGGATGCCGCTTCTCCTGCGATCCAGCCGCGCCCGACCCTGGATGTCCTGACGGGCCTCACGAGTCCGAGGCGCCGGCAACGCGCCCCGCGCGGATCGTCGAGCTGCCCGTCGGAGCCTCTGAGGACCGGCTGGTGGGCGCCCTCGACATCGAACGAGCCCTCTCGGAGGGGGTCAAGGCTTACGAGCCGGGTCTGCTCGCCGCGGCGAACCGGGGCATTCTGTACGTCGACGAAGTCAATTTGCTGCATGACCACTTGATCGATGTCCTGCTGGACGCCGCCGCGATGGGCGCCTCGTACGTCGAGCGTGAAGGCGTCTCCGTACGGCATGCGGCGCGGTTCCTGCTGGTCGGGACCATGAATCCCGAGGAAGGGGAGCTCAGGCCCCAGTTGCTCGACCGGTTCGGGCTGACCGTGGAGGTCGCGGCCTCGCGGGAGCCGGAGACCAGGGTCGAGGTCGTGCGGCGGCGGCTCGCCTACGACGCCGACCCGGCGGCCTTCGCCGCGCGGTGGGCCGAGGAGGAGGCCGCCGTGCGGCAACGGATCGTCGCCGCGCGGGAGTTGCTGCCAAAGGTGCGGCTCGGTGACGGCGCGCTGCGGCAGATCGCGGCCACGTGTGCGGCCTTCGAGGTGGACGGCATGCGCGCCGACATCGTGATGGCGCGGACGGCGACCGCGCTGGCGGCGTGGGCCGGGCGGACGGACGTGCTGGCGGAGGACGTGCGGCAGGCGGCGCTGCTGGCGCTGCCGCACCGCCGGCGGCGCAATCCGTTCGACGCGCCGGGTCTGGACGAGGAAAAACTCGACCGGACGCTGGAGGAGTTCTCCGGCGACGACGATCCCGGCCCTGACGGGGACGGGGGCGGTCCCGGTGGCGGCGGTGAGCAGCCGGAGCCGGACGAGGGGCCGGCGGGCGGGGGCAGCGGTGCCCGGCCCGAGGAGGCCGGCGAGGACGGGGAGCCGCAGGCCTCCGGTGCCGGGGAGCAGTCTCCGGTACGGGCGGCGGAGCCGTTCCGCACCAAGGTGTTCAGTGTGCCTGGCATCGGTCAGGGTGCCGCGGGGCGGCGTTCGCGGGCGCGGACCGAGCAGGGGCGGACCACGGGCGCCCAGCGGCCGCAGGGCGCGCTGACGAAGTTGCATCTGGCCGCCACCGTGCAGGCCGCCGCTCCGCATCAGCGGGCGCGCGGCCGGTCGGGGCGCGGTCTGGTGGTGCGCCGCGACGATCTGCGGCAGGCCAGGCGCGAGGGGCGCGAATCCAACCTCGTGCTCTTCCTCGTGGACGCCTCCGGTTCGATGGCCGCGCGGCAGCGGATGAGCGCCGTGAAGGGTGCCGTGCTGTCGCTGCTGCTGGATGCCTACCAGCGGCGGGACAAGGTGGGGTTGGTGACCTTCCGCGGGACGGGTGCCGAGGTGGCGCTGCCGCCCACCTCCTCCGTGGACGCGGCGGCGGCCCGGCTGGAGTCGCTGCCCACGGGCGGGCGCACCCCGCTGGCGGCCGGGCTGCTGCGCGCGCACGAGGTGCTGCGGGTGGAGCGGCTGCGGGACCCGGCGCGGCGTCCGCTGCTGGTGGTGGTGACCGACGGGCGGGCCACCGGTGGTCCGGAGCCGGTCGCGCTGGCCGGCCGGGCCGCGCGGCTGTTCGCGGCGGACGGGGTCGCCTCCGTGGTCGTGGACTGCGAGTCGGGTCCGGTGCGGCTGGGGCTCGCCGGGCAGCTGGCCGGTGAGCTGGGCGGCACCGCGGTGACGCTGGACGAGCTGCGCGCCGACTCGATCGCCGGGCTGGTCAAGGACGTACGAAGGAGGGCCGCGTAGTGCCGCAGGGACAGCCGAGTGTGGTGCCGGACGACGGGCTGACGACTCGTCAGCGGCGGCACCGTCCGCTGGTGATCGTGCACACGGGCATCGGGAAGGGCAAGTCCACCGCCGCCTTCGGGCTGGCGCTGCGGGCCTGGAACCAGGGGTGGCCGATCGGGGTGTTCCAGTTCGTCAAGTCGGCGAAGTGGAAGGTCGGCGAGGAGCGGGCGCTGCGGGTGCTCGGGGACTCCGGTGAGGGCGGGACCGTCGCCTGGCACAAGATGGGAGAGGGCTGGTCCTGGGTGCAGCGCGACGCGCAGATGGACAACGCGGAGAAGGCCCGCGAGGGCTGGGAGCAGGTCAAGCGGGACCTGGCCGCCGAGACGTACCGCCTGTACGTGCTGGACGAGTTCGCCTACCCGATGCACTGGGGCTGGGTGGACACCGACGAGGTCGTGGAGGTGCTGCGCGGCCGCCCGGGCACGCAGCACGTCGTGATCACGGGGCGGAACGCGCCGGAGAAGCTGGTCGCCTGCGCGGATCTGGTGACGGACATGTCGAAGGTCAAGCACCCCATGGACGCCGGGCAGAAGGGGCAGAGGGGCATCGAGTGGTGACGTCCCCTGCCCGTGTCCCCCGGCTGGTGATCGCGGCGCCGTCGTCCGGCAGCGGCAAGACGACCGTGGCCACCGGGCTGATGGCCGCCCTCACCGCGCGGGGGCTGTCCGTGTCCCCGCACAAGGTGGGGCCGGACTACATCGACCCCGGGTACCACGCGCTCGCCACCGGCCGGGTGGGGCGGAACCTCGACGCGTATCTGTGCGGGCCGGAGCTGATCGCTCCGCTGTTCCTGCACGGGGCGCGCGGCTGCGACATCGCGGTGGTCGAGGGCGTGATGGGGCTGTACGACGGTGCCGCCGGGGAGGGTGAACTGGCGTCCACCGCGCAGGTCGCGAAGCTGCTGGGGGCGCCGGTGGTGCTCGTGGTGGACGCGTCGTCGCAGTCGCGGTCGGTGGCGGCGCTGGTGCACGGGTTCGTGAGCTGGGATCCAAAGGTGCGGGTCGGGGGCGTGATCCTGAACAAGGTGGCCTCGGACCGGCACGAGGAGTTGTTGCGGGAGGCGCTGGAGTCGGTGGGGGTGCCGGTGCTGGGCGCCTTGCGGCGGGCTGAGCGGGTGAGTACGCCGTCTAGGCATCTCGGGTTGGTTCCGGTTGCCGAGCGGGGGCAGTTGGCGGTTGAGGCGGTTGCGGCGATGGCTGCGAGCGTTTCAGCGGGGTGTGATCTGGACGCGGTTGTCTCGTTGGCGCGTACTGCCGGTGCCGTACCAGGGGGCGCTGCCCCCTGGACCCCCGCCTTTCCCGTCCACCACCCGAAGCTGTCGGCTGAAAAGGCTGACGAGGCTCGTCCGGAGCCCCGCGCTTCGGAGCGACCCGTCGTGGCCGTGGCCGGTGGGGCCGCGTTCACCTTCTCCTACGCCGAGCATGCGGAGCTGCTGGCCGCGGCCGGGGCCGAGGTGGTCACGTTCGATCCGTTGCGGGACGAGGAACTGCCGCCCGGAACACGCGGGTTGGTGATCGGGGGCGGGTTTCCGGAGGTGTACGCCGCCGAGCTGTCGGCCAATGAGCGGCTGCGCAAGGCCGTTGCCGGGCTGGCGGAGAGCGGCGCGCCCGTCGCCGCCGAGTGCGCCGGGCTGCTGTATCTGTGCCGGGAGCTGGACGGGCTGCCGCTGTGCGGGGTGCTGGACGCCTCCGCGCGGATGAGCGAGCGGCTCACGCTGGGCTACCGGGACGCCGTGGCCGTCGGTGACAGCTGTCTCGCCGTCGCCGGGACGCGGATGCGCGGGCACGAGTTCCACCGGACGGTCGTGGAACCGGGGGCCGGGGACGTGCCGGCCTGGGGTGTGCGGGCCCCGAAGCCGCGCGTCGAGGGGTTTGTACGGCGCGGGGTGCACGCGAGCTATCTGCACACGCACTGGGCGTCCGAGCCCGGTGTGGCCCGTCGGTTCGTCGAGAGGTGCCGGACGTCATGAGCAGCCGTCTGATCGGAGTCGGGGTGGGTCCCGGTGACCCGGAGCTGGTGACCGTCAAGGGTGTGAACGCCCTGCGGGCCGCCGATGTGGTGGTGGTGCCGGTGATGGACACGGGCGAGCGGGGGCGGGCCGAGGCGACGGTGCTGCACTACGTGCCCGTGGAGAAGGTCGTCCGGGTGGTGTTCGCGCTGAACGAGCGCACGGACCGGGCGCGGCGCGAGGCCGCCTGGGACGCGGCCGGTGAGCGGGTCGCCGGTCTGCTGCGCCGGCATCGCCGGGTGGCGTTCGCGACCATCGGGGACCCCAATGTGTACTCGACGTTCACCTATCTCGCGCAGACCGTCGCCGATCTGGTGCCGGGCACGGTGGTGGAGACGGTGCCGGGGATCACCGCGATGCAGGACCTGGCCGCGCGGTCGGGTGCGGTGCTGACGGAGGGCACCGAGCCGCTGACGCTGGTGCCGGTGACGGCGGGGGCCGCGGTGCTCAAGGAGGCGCTGGCCGGGCCGGGGACGGTCGTGGCGTACAAGTTCGGGCGGCAGGCGGGCGAAGTCGCGGAGGCGCTGCGGGAGGCCGGGCGGCTGGAGGGTGCCGTGTGGGGTTCGGCGCTGGGGCTGCCGGAGGAGTCGGTTCGGCCGGCCGCCGAGCTGGACGGGACGCCGCTGCCGTATCTGTCGACGCTGATCGCGCCGCCGCGGCGCGACGGCGGGCGGGGCGGGAAGCTGTGAGCCGCCGCTGCCGCCGGTCAGTGGATCGTGCCCACCACCAGCCAGATGAACAGCACGCCCGCGATGGTGCACAGCAGTGTGGAGCGGGCGGGGTGCACATGGTGCGCCTCGGGGAGGATCTCGGCCGCCGCGAGGTAGAGCAGTGCGCCGCCGAACAGGCCGAGGTAGCCGCCGAGCAGCGGCTCGGGGATGGTGAAGAACAGCGTGGAGGCAGCGCCTGCGATCGGGGCCACGGCGTCGGCGCAGAGCATCAGCAGGACCCGGCGGCGGGTGTTCCCGTACACGCTGGTGAGGGTGTACGTGTTGAAGCCGTCCGCGAAGTCGTGGGCGATCACGGCGACGGCGACGGCCGCGCCCATGCCTCCGCCCACCTGGAAGGCTGCGCCGATGGCCACGCCGTCCATGGCGCTGTGGCCGACCATCGCGGCGGCGGCCGTGAGGCCCACCTCGGGGCTGCGGCCGATGGCTTCCTCGCCCCCGTGCGCGGCCTGACGCGGCACCAGCAGATGCTCCATCAGGTGGGCCAGCAGGAAGCCGGTGACGAAGAGGAGCAGCGCCGCCGGTACGCCGTACACCTCCGTGCCGGCGGCCTCCAGCGACTCGGGCAGGAGTTCCAGGCCGACCACGCCGAGCATCAGGCCGCCGGCCAGGCCCAGCACCAGGTGACGGCGGTCGGTGACACGGTGTGCCGCCCAGCCGCCGGCCAGCGTCATCAGGAACGCGCCGAGCGCGACGAAGACCGCCATGTGCTCTTCGTATCCGATCGGCACCGGCTCGCGCACGTGTGACAGCAGCTGCCCCGCCCACTTTGTGACCCCCTTGTCTCGCTCGTCCCGCAGGAGAGGACCGATTCCCATGGCCGATGCCCCCACCGGCAAGGTGACCTTCGTCGGCGCCGGCCCCGGTGCCGCCGATCTGCTGACGTTCCGGGCCGCGCGTGCCATCGCCGAGGCCGACGTCGTGATCTGGGCGGCCAGCCTGGTGCAGGCCGAGGTGCTGAAGCATGCGCGGGAGGGCGCGGAGATCCTCGACTCGGCGACGATGTCGCTGGAGGACGTCGTCGCCGTGTACGAGCGGGCGCACGCCCAGGGGCTGAAGGTGGCCCGGATCCACTCCGGTGATCCCGCGCTGTGGGGCGGCACCCAGGAGCAGCTGGACCGGTGCCGGGAGATCGGCATCGAGACGGAGGTCGTGCCGGGCGTGTCGTCGTTCTCCGCGGTCGCCGCGCTGGCGCAGCGGGAGCTGACGATTCCGGAGATCGCGCAGTCGGTGGTGCTGACCCGGCTGGGCGGTGGCAAGACGCCGATGCCGCCCGGTGAGGAGGTCCGCGAGTTCGCCCGGCACGGCACCACCATGGCGGTCTTCCTGTCGGCGGCGCGCAGCGGCCAGCTGGTGCGGGAGCTGCTGGAGGGCGGCTATCCGACGACCACGCCGGTGGTGGTGGCGTATCAGGCGACCTGGCCGGAGGAGCTGATCGTCAAGTGCACGATCGGCACGCTGGAGGAGACGGTCAAGCGGCACAAGCTGTGGAAGCACACCTTGTTCCTGGTGGGCCCGGCGCTGGACGCGCACGGCACGCGGTCGCATCTGTACCACCCGGGTCACTTCCACGGGTACCGCAAGGCCGACCCGGAGGCGCGGCGGGCGCTGCGGTCGCGGGGTGCCGGCACATGATCACCGTGGTCGGAATGGGGACGGATGCCTCAGGGGCGCACGTTCCTCAGGAGCTGCTCGCCGATGCCGCACTCGTCGTGGGCGGGCGGCGGCATCTGGAGGCCGTCGCGCTGCCGGGGACCGCCGAGCGGGTCGTACTGGGTCCGCTGGCGCCGGCACTGGAGAGGATCGCCGGATGCGTGGCCGATCGGCGTCCCGTCGTGGTGCTGGCGTCGGGGGATCCGGGGTTCTTCGGGATCGTGCGGGCGCTGGCCGAACGGTTCGGTCCCGAGGTGCTGCGGGTGCGGCCCGGGGTGTCGTCGGTGGCCGCCGCGTTCGCGCGCCTCGGGCTGCCCTGGGACGACGCGGTGGTGGTCAGCGCGCACGGGCGGGACGCCCGGACGGCCGTCCAGCTGTGCCGGGCGCATCCGAAGGTGGCCGTGCTGACCGGTCCGGGCGCCGGTCCGGCGGAGCTGGGGGCGGCGCTGGCCGAGCACTGCCCCGGCCGGGTGCTGGTGGTGGCGTCGGCGCTGGGCGACCCGGTGCGCGAGCGGGTGGAGCGGGTCACGCCCGCCGAGGCCGCCGCGCGGGACTGGGGCACGGCCGTGAACGTGGTGCTGTGCCTGGACCAGTCGCGGGCCCTCGGCCCGGTGCGGACCGTGGCGGGCGGGTTCGAGCGGCCCGCCGGGTGGGCGCTGGACGAGGCGGAGTTCACCCACCGGGACTCGATGATCACCAAGTTCGAGGTGCGGGCGCTGGCGCTGGCCCGGCTCGGTCCGCGCCCCGGTGAGCTGGTGTGGGACGTGGGCGCCGGGTCGGGTTCGGTGGCCGTGGAGTGCGCGCGGCTGGGTGCCGCCGCCGTCGCAGTGGAGAAGGCCGCGGACGGGGTGGAGCGGATCCGCGCCAACGCGGCCGCGCACGGCGTCGATGTGCGCGTGGTGCACGGCACGGCCCCGGCCGCGCTGGAGGAACTCGACGATCCCGACGCCGTGTTCGTCGGCGGGGGCGGGCGGGAGCTGCCCGCCGTCGTCACCGCCTGCGCGCGGCGCGCCCGGCGGACCGTGGTGGTGGCGATGGCCGCGCTGGACCGGGTACCGGCCGCCCGCGCGGCGCTCACCGCGGCCGGACTCGCCTGCGACGGGGTGCTGTTGCAGTCGTCGCGGCTGGCGCCGCTGCCGGGCGATGTGACCCGGCTGGCGGCGGCCAATCCCGTTTTCCTGCTGTGGGGCGTGCGCCCCGCGGCACACAGTGAAGGAGTTGCCCAGTGATCGGCCTGATCTCCGCCACGGCGGCGGGAGCGACGGCGCGGGACCGGCTGGCCGCGGCGTGGCCGGACCGGACGCGGGTGTACGACGGTCCGGTGCGGGACGCGGTGCGGGCCGCGTTCGCGGAGTGTGAGCAGCTGGTGTGCTTCCTGGCCACCGGGGCGGTGGTGCGGCTGGTGGCGCCGCTGCTGGAGGACAAGCGGAGCGACCCGGGTGTGGTGTGTGTCGACGAGGGCGGGCGGTTCGCCGTGTCGTTGCTCGGCGGGCACGCCGGCGGGGCGAACGACCTGGCCCGTGAGGTCGGTGAGGTGCTGGGCGCCGAACCGGTGGTGACGACGGCCACCGACGCCGTGGACCTGGCGGGGCTGGACACGCTGGGCCTGCCGGTGGAGGGGGACGTCGCCGCCGTGTCGCGGGCGCTGCTCGACGGTGAGGAGGTGGCGCTGGATGCCGAGGTGGCCTGGCCGCTGCCGCCGCTGCCGGCCGGCGAGCAGGGCACGTACACCATCCGCGTCACCGACCGGCTCGTCACGCCCGGTGAGGGGGAGGCCGTGCTGCGACCGCCGTCCCTCGTCGTCGGCGTGGGCGCGTCGCGGGGCGTCCCTGTCGAGGAGGTGCTGGCGCTGGTCGGGGACGCGCTGCGGGAGGCCGGGGTGTCGCCCGCGTCGCTCGGGGAGCTGGCCACGGTGGACGCCAAGGCCGAGGAGCCCGGCATCGTGGCCGCGGCCCGGCACTTCGGCGTGCCGCTGGTGACGTATCCGGCCGAGGAGCTGGCCCGCGTCGAGGTGCCCAACCCGTCCGCCGCGCCGCTCGCCGCGGTCGGCACCCCGTCGGTCGCTGAGGCCTCGGCGCTCGCGCGCGGCGGTGAACTCCTCGTCCCCAAGCGCAAGTCGGCGATGGCGACCTGCGCGGTGGTACGGCGGCCGGGGCGCGGCCGGCTCGCGGTGGTCGGACTCGGGCCGGGCGCCCGGGACCTGCTGACCCCGCGCGCGAAGGCGGAACTGCGGCGCGCCTCGGTGCTGGTGGGCCTGGACCAGTACGTCGACCAGATCCGCGATCTGCTGCGGCCCGGCACCAGGGTCATCGAGTCCGGTCTGGGCGCCGAGGAAGAACGGGCGCGCACCGCGGTGGGCGAGGCCCGGCGCGGGCATTCGGTGGCGCTGATCGGCAGCGGGGACGCGGGTGTGTACGCCATGGCCTCGCCGGCGCTCGCGGAGGCGTCCGACGACATCGACGTGGTCGGGGTGCCCGGTGTGACGGCGGCGCTGGCGGCCGGTGCGATCCTGGGCGCCCCGCTGGGCCATGACCATGTCTCGATCTCCCTGTCCGATCTGCACACGCCGTGGGAGGTCATCGAACGGCGGGTGCGGGCGGCGGCCGAGGCGGACCTGGTGGTGACGTTCTACAACCCCCGCAGCCGGGGCCGTGACTGGCAGCTGCCCAAGGCGCTGGCGATCCTCGCCGGGCACCGGGCGCCGACGACCCCGGTCGGTGTGGTGCGCAACGCCTCCCGCCCGGACGAGTCCAGCCGGATCACCACACTGGCCGGGATCGACCCGGCCACGGTCGACATGATGACGGTCGTGACGGTGGGCAACACCGCGACCCGGACCGTCGCGGGGCGCATGGTGACGCCGCGCGGCTACCGCTGGCAGACGGATGCGAAGCAGGAGGCCCGGTGAAACGCGTCGTCCACCCCATCGAGCAGGAGTCCTTCCGCAGGCTGCGCGCCCGGCTGGACACCTCGCACTTCCCGCCGCTGACCCGCGCGGTCGTGGAGCGGGTCATCCACTCCTCAGCCGATCTGGAGTACGCCTCCGATCTCGTCATGGACGAGGGCGAACTGACGAAGGCCCGTGCCTCGCTGCACGCCGGGGCGCCGGTGGTGGTGGACGTGGAGATGGTCGCGGCCGGCATCACCCGCCGCGAGACCGTGTGCCGGCTGAAGGACGCCCAGGCCGGGCCGGGCCTGACGCGGTCGGCGCACGCCATGCGGCTCGCCTTCGAGGAGGTCGGACCGGGCGCCCTGTGGGTGATCGGCTGCGCGCCGACCGCCCTGGAGGAGCTGCTGACGCTGGACGCCTCCCCCGCGCTGGTCATCGGCCTGCCCGTCGGCTTCGTCGGCGCGGCCGAGTCCAAGGCGGCACTGCGCGCGAGCGGGCTGCCCGCCGTGAGCAACGTGTCCGAGAAGGGTGGTTCGGCGGTGGCCGCCGCCGCGCTCAACGCCCTGCTGTACCACCCCGTTTCCCCCGACCCCTCCGAGGAGAACCTGTGACCACCCCGCCCGCTCTGCTCATCGCCGGCCACGGCACCCGCGACGACGCCGGGGCCGAGGCGTTCCGCGCCTTCGTGCGGGAGCTGGGCCGCCGCCACCCCGGACTGCCGGTCGCGGGCGGCTTCATCGAGCTGTCCCCGCCGCCGCTGGGCGAGGCCGTCACCGAGCTGGTCGACCGGGGCGTGCGCCGCTTCGCGGCCGTGCCGCTGATGCTGGTGTCGGCCGGCCACGCCAAGGGCGACATCCCGGCGGCGCTGGCCCGCGAGAAGGAACGGCACCCGGGGATCTCGTACACCTACGGCCGCCCGCTGGGCCCGCACCCCGCGCTGCTGAGCGTGCTGGAGCGCAGGCTGGCGGAGGTGCTCGGCGACTGGGACCCGGCCGAGGTGACGGTACTGCTGGTGGGACGCGGCTCCACGGACCCGGACGCCAACGCGGAGGTGTTCAAGGCGGCCCGGCTGCTGTGGGAGGGACGCGGCTACGCGGCCGTCGAGACGGCGTTCGTCTCGCTGGCGGCCCCGGACGTGCCCAGCGGCCTGGACCGCTGCGCCCGCCTGGGCGCCCGGCGCGTCATCGTCCTCCCGTACTTCCTCTTCACCGGCATCCTCCCCGAGCGCGTGAAGCTGCAGTCCCAGGAATGGGCGACAAACCGTCCGGACATTGAGGTGCGCTCCGCGGACGTCATCGGCCCGGAGCAGGAACTCCTCGACCTCGTCTGGGAACGCTACGAGGAGGCGGTGCGCGGCGATCTGCGCATGAACTGCGACAGCTGCGTCTACCGGATCGCGCTGCCCGGCTTCGAGGACAAGGTCGGCATGCCCCAGCAGCCCCACTTCCACCCCGACGACGACGGCCACCACCATCACGGACACGGACACGGCCATGCCCACTCGCACTCCCACGCCCACTGAGCCGATGGACGCACACGATCTGCGGCACCACGGGGACGCCGAGGTGCGCGACGACGGCGCCGCCCTGACCGACCTGGCGGTGAACGTCCGCGCGGACACCCCGCCGGACTGGCTGCGCGACCGCATCGCCGCGTCCCTGTCCGGCCTGGCCGCCTACCCCGACGGCCGCGCCGCCCGTGCGGCGGTGGCGGCCCGGCACGGCCTGCCCACCGACCGGGTCCTGCTCACCGCGGGCGCGGCCGAGGCCTTCGTCCTCCTGGCCCGCGCACTGAAGGTCCGCCGACCCGTGGTCGTGCACCCCCAGTTCACCGAACCTGAGGCGGCCCTGCGCGACGCCGGCCACTCGGTGAACCGGGTCCTGCTCCGCGAGCCGGACGGCTTCCGCCTCGACCCGGCCCTGGTCCCCGACGACGCTGACCTGGTGGTGATCGGCAACCCGACCAACCCCACCTCGGTCCTGCACCCGGCCTCGACAGTGGTCCAACTGGCCCGCCCCGGCCGCACCTTGGTGGTGGACGAGGCCTTCATGGACGCGGTCCCCGGCGAACGGGAGTCCCTGGCCGGCCGCACGGACCTGCCCGGCCTGGTGGTCCTGCGCAGCCTCACCAAGACATGGGGCCTGGCCGGCCTGCGCATCGGCTACGTCCTGGCCTCCCCCGACACCATCGCGGACCTCGAACGCGCCCAGCCCCTCTGGCCCGTCTCCACCCCGGCCCTCGCCGCGGCGGAGGCCTGCATGGAGCCCCGTGCCCTGGCCGAGGCGGACCGCGCGGCCCACCGCATCGCGGCGGACCGCGCCCATCTGGTCGCCGGCCTGCGCCGGTTCACCCCGCACGGCCTGCGCCTGGCGGAACCCCCCGAGGCCCCCTTCGTCCTCATCCGCCTCCCCCACGCCCCCCAGATCCGCACCCGCCTCCGCACCCTCGGCTACGCAGCCCGCCGCGGCGACACATTCCCCGGCCTCGACACCAACTGGCTCCGCCTGGCAGTGAGGGACAGAGCAACGACGGACGGCTTCCTGAACGCCTTGGACAAGGCGCTGTCCGCCGGCTGACGCCGGAGGCTCCGCCCGACACCTCGACTCACCGAGCCAAGCCCCCGGGTGCCCCTCAACCCGCCGAGCCCGGCGCCCGGCTCGGTCACCTCCGGGCCGACCGAGTCGAGCGCCTCGGACCGAGTCGGGGGCCTCAACCCACCGGGCCACAACCCCGGTTCGGTCATCTCTCGGCCGACCGAGTCGGGCGCGTCGCAATGCACGGGGGCACGCACCCCGCCCCGCTCACCTCCCGGCCGACCGAGACGAGCGGTCCCCGACCGAGTCGGGCGCCCCTCAACCCACGGGCACGCACCCCGCCCCGCTCACCTCCCGGCCGACCGAGACGGGCGGTCCCCGACCGAGTCGGGCGCCCCTCAACCCACGGGCGCGCAACTCGGACCGTTCACCTTTCAGCCCACCGAGTCGGGTGGTGGGGCGGGCATAGGTCCGGGGGTCCAGGGGGCGGAGCCCCCTGGTTGGGTCACCGGAACCCGGGGTCAGCTCTTCCGGCGACGGGACAGCAGCACCGCCCCCGCACCAACCCCCAGCAGCGCAACGGCCCCCGCCGCAACATACGGCGTTGCGGAATCACCGCCCGTCTCCGCGAGGTTGGCGACCTGCTCCTTCTCTCCCGGCTCCCCCCGCTCCCCCTGCGGCTCGACCCCGGCCCCGGCCCCGGAGTCCTCCTCCGGAACCGCAGCCTCCTGCTGTCGCTCCCCCTGCTGCTTCTGAACCCCCGGCGCCTCACACCTCGCCTCGACCAACGTCACCGTCCCCTCCACCGCGGCAACATTCAGCTTCAGCGGATTCACCGACACCGACAGCTGCAACGCCGTAGCCACCGCCGTCCGCGACGTCGTCTCCGTCTTCGACAGATCCAGCCGCACCTCACCGACCCCCGGCACCTTCACCTCGGTCGGCCCATTGGACGTCAGCCGGACCCGCTTCCCCAGCACCGTCACCGTCCCCGGCAACGTCGCCGACGCGAGCGGCGTCCGCCCCGCCTCACAGACCGCCTTGGCGCTGACCTTCTCCAGTTCGATCAGCCCCAGCCGAGGCAGCCCGGGCACATGCACCCGCGCCTTCGCCAGCGTCGCCGACGACTCCGCCTTGCCCCCCTCCACAGCGGCCACCGCATCGGCGACCTCCGCCCGCAGCACGGTGAACCGACGCCCCCCGTCGACGCCGTCCAGGCTCGCGGTGAGCGCCGTCTTCCGTGCACTCTGCGGCGCGCTGACCTCGTTGAGGCTGAGCGCAAGCGGAACGTGCACGGACTTGTTGGCCAGGGCCACATCGAGATCGGTCCGCAGGACGACGGCGCGGGCCCCGCCCTTCTCCCCGGTCTCCCCCGGCTCCCCGGTGGCATGCGCGGAGCCCGCTCCGGCCAGTGCCGCGGACCCCGCGGCGAGAACGGTGGCCGTGGCGACGGCGACCCAACGGCGTGCGGACATACGGAACTTGGTGCTGTTCAAGGTGGTGGGACCCCCCCATGAGACGTGTGGGACCCGGAAAGAATGTCCGCGGCGCACGCCGGCCGTCAGCGATCCGCCGACACTTCACCCCATCGGGGCGATCCCGCCGAGGTGTTCGAATCGAGAGGCACGGCCGTTCCCCCTCGCCACCCCAGCCACCCCCTCCCGGGTGAGCGCGCGAGCACGACCCCCGCACCCCACGCTCCCCGCCCCGGCGCCCCGCACCTCGCACCTCACGGCCCGCGCTGCCTCACGCTCCCCGCCCCGGCGCCCGCACCTCGCACCTCGCGCCTCACGGCCCGCGCCCCGCGCCCCCCGCGGCCTGCGCCTACGCGACCACGCGCCCGTTCAGAACCACCCGGCGCGGATCCGTCAACACCCGCACATCCGCACGCGGGTCAGCCTCGTACACCACCAGATCCGCCGGAGCACCCTCCTCCAGCCCCGGCCGCCCGAGCCACTTACGGGCCGCCCAGGTCCCCGCCGCCAGCGCGTCGAGCGGCGGAATGCCGGCCGTCACCAGCTCACCGACCTCGGCCGCCGCCAGCCCGTGCGGCAGGCTGCCCCCGGCGTCGGTGCCGACGAAGACGGGGATGCCCGCGTCGTAGGCGGAGCGCACGGTCTCGTAGCGGCGCGCGTGCAGCCGGCGCATATGGGCCGACCAGTCGGGGAACTTCTTCTCGCCGCCCGCTGCGAGATCCGGAAAGGTGGCGATGTTGACCAGGGTGGGCACGATCGCCACCCCCCGCTCGGCGAACAGCGGGATGGTCTCGTCCGTCAGCCCCGTGGCGTGCTCGATGCAGTCGATGCCGGCCTCGACCAGGTCCCGCAGGGAGTCCTCGGCGAAGCAGTGGGCGGTGACGCGGGCGCCGAGCCGGTGCGCCTCGGCGATGGCCGCCTCGAGGGCCTCGCGCGGCCAGCAGGCGGACAGGTCGCCCAGGTCGCGGTCGATCCAGTCGCCGACCAGCTTCACCCAGCCGTCGCCGCGCCGCGCCTCCTGGGCGACATGGGCGACGAGGTCCTCCGGCTCGATCTCCCAGGCGTAGTTGCGGATGTAGCGGCGGGTGCGGGCGATGTGCCGCCCGGCCCGGATGATCTTCGGGAGGTCCTCGCGGTCGTCGATCCAGCGGGTGTCGGAGGGCGAGCCGGCGTCGCGCAGCAGCAGCGCGCCGCCGTCGCGGTCGGTGAGGGCCTGCTTCTCCGCGACGTCCTCGGGGACCGCGCCGTGCCGGTCGAGGCCGACGTGGCAGTGGGCGTCGACGAGTCCGGGCAGCACCCAGCCCTCGACGGTCCGGATGTCACGGGCACCGGCGGGGCGGTCGTAGGAGATCCGTCCGCCGACCACCCAGAGCTCGTCGCGGACCTCCTCAGGCCCGACGAGCACCCTCCCCTTGACGTGCAGCACCGCGCGTTCGCTCATACCCGGCACCCTAGCCAGGGGTCTCCCGGCACCCCAGCCGGGGGTCACGGCGACTTGGTCACCTGGTCCCCGGTCCCCTCCTCGACCTCGGCCATCGCCGGGTCCAGCAGGCGGGACAGGAAGTGGCGGGTGCGCTCGTGCCGGGGGCGGCCGATCACCTCGTCCGGGGTGCCGTCCTCGACGATCACTCCGCCGTCCATGAAGACGACCCGGTCGGCGACCTCGCGGGCGAAGCTCATCTCGTGGGTGACGACCATCATCGTCATGCCCTCCTCGGCGAGCATCCGCATGACGGCGAGGACGTCGCCGACCAGTTCCGGGTCGAGGGCCGAGGTCGGCTCGTCGAACAGCATCACCTCGGGGCCCATCGCCAGCGCGCGGGCGATGGCGACGCGCTGCTGCTGTCCGCCGGAGAGGGAGGAGGGGTAGGCGTCGGCCTTCTCGGACAGGCCCACCCGGGCCAGGTTCTCCGCGGCCACCCGCGCCGCCTCCGCCTTGCCGCGCCGCAGCACCCGGCGCTGCGGCAGGGTGAGGTTCTCGGTGACGGTGAGGTGGGGGAAGAGGTTGAACTGCTGGAAGACCATGCCGATCCGGCGGCGCACGGCGTCGATGTCGACGTCCGGGTCTGTGAGTTCGACCCCGCCGACGAAGACCTGCCCCTTGGTGGGCTCCTCGAGCAGGTTCACGCAGCGCAGCAGGGTCGACTTGCCGGAGCCGGAGGGTCCGATGACGCAGACGACGTCGCCCTGGCCGATCTCCAGGTCGATGCCGCGCAGCACCTGGTTGTCGCCGAACGACTTGTGCAGGCCGCTGACGCGGATCTCGGGGCGGCTCATCGCACGGCCTCCTGTGCCTTGGCCTCCATGCGGCGCACGACGAAGCCGAGCGGGATGGTGATCAGCAGGTAGCACAGCCCGGCGACCAGGATCGGCGTGGAGTTGGCGGTCTGGCTGGCCAGGTCGCGGCCGAACTTGGACAGTTCGCGCTCCTCCAGGGTGACGCCGAGGAACAGCACCAGCGAGGAGTCCTTGAACAGCAGGACGAGTTCGTTGGTGAGCGGCGGCAGGATGATCCGGAAGGCCTGCGGGATGATGATGGAGACCATGGCGCGGGCGGGCGAGAAGCCCAGCGAACGGGCCGCCTCCATCTGCCCCTTGGGCACGGCCTGGATGCCGGCGCGGATGGTCTCGGCCATGTAGGCGGCGGCGACCAGGCCGAGCGCCAGGGCCACCTTGCCGTAGGTGCCGCCGATGATCTCCGTGCCGGGGAAGGCGAGCGGTACGGCCACCCCGATGAAGATGAAGATCAGCAGGGCGGGCAGGCCGCGGAAGATCTCGATGTAGATGCCGGCCAGCCAGCGGTAGGGCCCGACCGACGACAGCCGCATCAGCGCGATGACCATGCCCAGCGCCAGTCCGACGCCGAAGCCGGTCACCGTGTAGAGCACGGTGTTCTTCAGCGCCAGCGTGATGACGTCCGGGAACATCCGGTCGGCGATCCCGGGCTGCGCGAACTGGTTCTGCAGCCGTCCCCAGTCGGCGGAGACCGCGAAGAGGATCACCAGCGCGACGAAGGCGGCGTACTGGATGCCGCGGGACAGGCTGCGCCTCTGCCGGCGGGTCAGGCCCTTGCGGCGGGGCGCGACGTCGGACTTCGTTTCGCTCATGAGGCCGACGGGGAGGCCGCGGACTCGTCGTAGGGGCCGATCCACTGCTCGTAGAGCTTCTTGTACGTGCCGTCGGCCTTGGCGTCGGCGATGGCCTTGTTGATGGCCTCGCGCAGCGCGGTGTTGCCCTTCTTGACGGTGAAGCCGTACTGCTCGCCGGTGTCGATCTGCTCGGCGACCTCGAAGGCGTCGGCGTTGGCCTTGTCCTTCAGCCAGCCCTGGACCACCGGGTAGTCGATGACGACGGCCTTGGCCTGGCCGGTGCGCAGGCCGTTGAGGACGGCGTCGGAGGACTCGAAGGAGACGGGGTCGAAGCCCTGGCTCTTGGCGTAGTCCTCGCCGGTGGTCTGCGCCTGGGCGCCCAGGGTGATCTTCTTCGACTTGACGTCGGCGAGGGACTTCACGCCGCTGCCCTTGGGGACGAGGACGGCCTGGGTGGCGTTGAAGTACGGGTCGGAGAAGTCGACGTTCTTCTTGCGTTCCTCGGTGATGGTCATGCCGGCGGCGGCCAGGTCGCACTCGCCGGAGTTGAGGAAGGCGCCGGTCTTGAAGTTCTCGAAGGGCGTGTCGACGATGTGCTGCTTCACCCCGAGGTCGTCGGCGACCAGGTCGATCAGCGCCACGTCGAACCCCTGCACCTTGCCGTCGATCTCCGACTGGAACGGCGGGTAGGGCAGGTGGGTGCAGGTGGTCAGCTGGCCCGCCTTGACGAGCTCGACGCCGCCGGCGGCGGTCTTGCTGCCGCTCCCTCCGTCGTCGGTGGAGGTGCAGGCGGTCAGGAGCACCAGCCCGGCGGTGGCGGTCAGAGCGGCCGGGACGAGCGTCCGGCGCCGGGAGAGCTTCTTCACGGGGGGCCTCCTGGTTGGGAACGAAGGGTTCCGATTATAAGGAGATGTTTGAGGAGCCCAAAACAAACGTAGGCACGACCGGCCGTCCGACCTAAGAACCGGGAGTGCGGGCGGTCGCCGGCGGGTGGATACCCTCGGTGGCGTCGACCGACCCGCGAGCGAGAGAGAACCCCGTGACCCACCCCCTCCTCGACCTGGCCCCGCTGAGCGCCGCGCACTTCGCCTCGATCGAGGACCGGGTGGCGCGGCTGCTGCGCACCGAGCAGGACGTCGTGATCATGCAGGGCGAGGCGCTGCTGCCGCTGGAAGGCGCGATCCGGGCGTGCGCGGCTCCCGGCACGACCGCGCTGAACGTCATCACCGGCCCCTACGGGCAGACCTTCGGCGACTGGCTGCGGGACTGCGGGGCCACGGTGATCGATCTCACCGTGCCCTTCCACACGGCGGTGACGGCGGCGCAGATCCGGGAGGCCTTCGCCGAACACCCGGAGATCGACTTCGTGTCCCTGGTGCACGCCGAGGCGGCCACCGGGAACACCAACCCGGTCGCGGAGATCGGCGAGGTGGTGCGGGCGCACGGGGCGCTGTTCTACCTGGACGCGGTCGCCTCGATCGGCGCCGAGCCGGTGCTGCCGGACGCCTGGGGCGTCGACCTGTGCGTGATCGGGGCGCAGAAGGCGATGGGCGGCCCGGCCGGGGTGTCGGCGGTGTCGGTGAGCGAGCGGGCCTGGGCCCGGATGGCCGCGAACCCGAGGGCGCCGCGCCGGTCGTATCTGTCGCTCCTTGACTGGAAGGAGCGGTGGATCGACGGCGGCCGCAAGGCGCTGCTGTTCGCTCCGGCGCAGCTGGAGATGCTGGCGCTGGAGGCCTGCCTGAACCGGATCGAGGCGGACGGCCTGGACGCGGTGATGGCCCGGCACGCCTCCGCCGCGGCGGCCACCCGCGCCGGGGCCCTCGCCCTGGGCGGCGGCCTGCAGCCGTATGTCCACGACGCCCGCGAGGCGGCCCCGGTCGCCACGACCCTGCGGGCCCCGGAGGGCACCGTGGCCGCGGACCTGGTGGCCCGCGCGCTCGCCGCAGACCCGGCGCTCCCACTCAGCGCGGGCGGCGGCACCCTGGCCCGCGAGATGATCCGCGTCAACCACTACGGCCCGGACGCAACCCGCGGCGCCGTACGGGCAAGCCTGACCGCCCTGGGCACGGCCCTCGCCGAACAGGACCTCGAAGTGGACGTACCGGGCGCACTGCGCGCCGCGGAGGAAGCCTGGCGCTGACGCGGGACCGGGGCCCACAGGACCGTAGGGGCCTCGGCTCGCGCGACAGGAGCGCCGAGGCCGGCGGCCCACAGGGCCGCAGGGTGACTCGCTCGCTCCCCGGCAGGGTCGCTCGTCACCCCTTGCCCGCCAGGGGGCCGGCCGTGGCGTGATCGGGCCGGTCGGCGTCGGGCGGCGTGCCATGCTGCACCCATGGCTGACGGTGCTCCCGATTCCCTGCAGACCCCGCCGGCGCTGCCCGACGGGCGGCCGATTCCGCCGCTGACCGGTGACGAGCGGCTGGTGCTGGAGGGGTGGCTGGACTTCCACCGGGGCACGCTGCTGCTGAAGTGCTCGGGGCTCGACGACGCGCAGGTGCGGCGCGCGTCCGCCGAGCCCTCCGTGCTGACCCTGCTGGGTCTGGTGCAGCATCTCGCCGAGGTGGAGCGGAACTGGTTCCAGCGCGTGGTCGCCGGGCTCGACGTGGCGCCGGTGTTCGAGGATCCGACGGGTTACGCGCTCGATCCCGCACGGGGGCTCGACGAGGCGGTCGGCATCTGGCGCCGCGAGGTCGAACGCGGGCGTGAGCTGTGCGCCGGGCGGGCGCTGGAGGACACCGGCCGGATGGTGGACGGGCCGGTCGCCGGTGCGGAGGTGAGCCTGCGGTGGGTGTACATCCATCTCATCGAGGAGTACGCGCGGCACAACGGGCACGCCGATCTTCTGCGGGAGCGCATCGACGGAGTGACCGGGGCATGAAATTCCACGGGACAGCCGCATTGTCCCGCACCTGCGTCCGTGCATATTCTCCGGCGATATTCTTGGCTTATCTCTCTATTACCGCAGAGAGCAGCTTCCCATTCGCTTCTGCCCGCTTCTCGCGGACCTAAACGCCCCAATTTCAATAACGATAAGCTGCGCATTCCGGACATCCCTCGGGGCTGTTATCCAGTTGTGACCGGTTCCACAACCCGCCCTATCCGTCCCGTATTTCCGCAGGAAAACGGGGCATTCCGCCGGGCCCTCACGCGGGCACGCACGCACGCGCGATAACACAGACCAAGCTCTTCCGTAACCCCGACAGGCGATGCAATTTTGAATTTACCTGGGTAAGTTCAAATTCCATGACTGCCGCACAAGCAGACCTGCAAATCGACCGCCCGACCGTGGCGGACGGAGCCGTGCTGTGGCGGATAGCCAGGGACTCGAAGGTCCTCGACCTGAACTCGTCGTACAGCTATCTGCTGTGGTGCCGGGACTTCGCCGCCACATCGGCCGTGGTCCGTGACGAGGGCGGTGAGCTGATCGGCTTCGTCACCGGCTACGTCCGGCCCGACAGCCCGGGCACCCTGCTGGTCTGGCAGGTGGCGGTGGACGAGAAGCACCGCGGCCACGGCCTGGCCGCCGCTCTGCTGGACGGGCTGGTCGCCCGGACCGCCGCGGAGCACGGGGTGACCACGGTGGAGACCACCATCACGCCCGGCAACACCGCCTCCGAGCGCCTGTTCACCGCGTTCGCCGAGCGTCACGGCGCCCGGCTGGAGCGCGAGGTGCTCTTCGAGACCGCCCACTTCCCGGACGGGCCGCACGACCCCGAGGTGCTGTACCGCATCGGACCCCTCACGGCCTGACCGACGGCCGTCGCGCGGCCGTCCGGCGACCAGCCACCGGCCGGCAACCGCGTGAACGACCACCGTGACCGACCAGCGCGAACGCAGAGCGCGCGCCGACCGACGCCGACCCGCCGCCCCGACGCCGACCGACGACAAGCGACCGACCGCCGGCCGACGCCCACGGACCACCGGCGCCGGCCGGCCACCGAGCGCACACCGCACGACTCCCCGACCGCCCGACTTCCCCTGACCTCCCACGCCACCGAGGAGCGATTCGTCGTGACCATCACCCAGCCCGACCTCAGCGTCTTCGAGACCCTCGAGTCCGAGGTGCGCAGCTACTGCCGCGGCTGGCCCACCGTCTTCGACCGTGCGCACGGCAGCCGCATGTACGACGAGGACGGCCACGAGTACCTCGACTTCTTCGCCGGAGCAGGCTCACTCAACTACGGGCACAACAACCCGGTCCTGAAACGGGCGCTGATCGACTACCTGGAGCGTGACGGTGTCACGCACGGGCTGGACATGTCGACCACCGCCAAGCGCGCCTTCCTGGAGTCCTTCCAGAACTGGATCCTGCGCCCGCGCGACCTGCCGTACAAGGTCATGTTCCCGGGCCCGACGGGCACCAACGCGGTGGAGTCCGCGCTGAAGCTGGCCCGGAAGGTGAAGGGGCGCGAGGCGATCGTGTCGTTCACCAACGCCTTCCACGGCATGTCGCTGGGCTCGCTCGCGGTGACCGGCAACGCCTTCAAGCGGGCCGGCGCCGGCGTCCCGCTGGTGCACGGCACGCCGATGCCGTTCGACAACTACTTCGACGGCCAGGTCCCGGACTTCCTGTGGTTCGAGCGCATCCTCGAGGACCAGGGCTCCGGCCTGAACAAGCCGGCTGCCGTGATCGTCGAGACGGTGCAGGGCGAGGGCGGCATCAACGTGGCCCGGCCCGAGTGGCTGCGGGCGCTCGCCGACCTGTGCGAGCGGCAGGACATGCTGCTGATCGTCGACGACATCCAGATGGGCTGCGGCCGCACCGGCGCCTTCTTCTCCTTCGAGGAGGCGGGCATCACGCCGGACATCGTCACCGTGTCCAAGTCGATCAGCGGCTACGGCCTGCCCATGGCGCTGACCCTGTTCAAGCCCGAGCTGGACGTCTGGGAGCCGGGCGAGCACAACGGCACCTTCCGCGGGAACAACCCGGCCTTCGTCACGGCGACCGCCACCCTGGAGGCCTACTGGGCCGACGGGGCGGCGATGGAGAAGCAGACCCGCAAGCGGGGTGAGCAGGTCGAGCAGGCGCTCGCCGCCATCGCCGAGGAGAACGCCGACGAGGTCAAGGAGTACCGGGGCCGCGGCCTGGTGTGGGGCATGGAGTTCCACGACAGGTCCCGCGCCGAGCGGGTCGCCCGGCGCGCCTTCGAACTCGGCCTGCTGATCGAGACGTCCGGCCCGGAGAGCGAGGTCGTCAAGCTCCTGCCGGCCCTGACCATCACCCCGGACGAACTGGACGAGGGCCTGACCACGCTGGCCCGGTCCGTCCGCGAGACCGCCTGACGGCCGGTCGCCCGAACGCCGTCACCGACGGCCACCACCACCACCATCTAGGAGGCATCGCAGCACCGTGATTGTCCGTTCCTTCAAGGAGATCGAAGGCACCGACCGGCATGTGAAGTCCGCGTCCGGCACCTGGGAGAGCAAGCGCATCGTCCTCGCCAAGGAGAAGGTCGGCTTCTCCCTGCACGAGACGATCCTGTACGCGGGTACGGAGACGTCGATGTGGTACGCGAACCACATCGAGGCCGTCGTCTGCGTCGAGGGCGAGGCGGAGCTGACCGACAAGGAGACCGGACGGACGTACACGATCACGCCCGGGACCATGTACCTCCTGGACGGGCATGAGCGGCACACGCTGCGCGTCAAGGAGGACTTCCGCTGCATCTGTGTGTTCAACCCGCCTGTCACCGGGCGGGAGGACCACGACGAGAACGGCGTCTACCCGCTGCTCACCGAGGAGGTGTGAGGTTTCATGACCACCGCGACCACCACCGGCACCCGGGTCCCCGACCTGTACCCGACGCGCGGCACCACCGAGGTGCTCACCCCGCGCCAGGACCCGGTCGTCTGGGGCGCGCCCGACGCCCCCGGCCCGATCACGCCGGCCGGCCTGGGAGCCTTCGAGCGTGACGGCTTCCTCGCCATCGACCAGCTGATCGACGAGGACGAGGTCGCCGTCTACCGGAACGAGCTGAACCGGCTCGTCTCCGACCCGGAGATCCGGGCCGACGAGCGCTCCATCGTCGAGCCGAAGTCCAAGGAGATCCGCTCGGTCTTCGAGGTCCACAAGATCAGTGAGGTGTTCGCGCGCCTGGTGCGCGACGAGCGTGTCGTCGGCCGCGCCCGGCAGATCCTCGGCTCGGACGTCTACGTCCACCAGTCGCGGATCAACGTCAAGCCGGGCTTCGGGGCCAGCGGCTTCTACTGGCACTCGGACTTCGAGACCTGGCACGCCGAGGACGGTCTGCCCCGGATGCGCACGGTCTCGGTGTCGATCGCGCTGACCGAGAACTACGAGACCAACGGCGGACTCATGATCATGCCGGGGTCGCACAAGACGTTCCTCGGCTGCGCGGGTGCCACGCCGAAGGACAACTACAAGAAGTCGCTGCAGATGCAGGACGCGGGCACGCCCTCGGACGAGGCGCTGACCGCGATGGCCTCCGAGCACGGCATCAAGCTGTTCACCGGCAAGGCCGGCTCGGCGACCTGGTTCGACTGCAACTGCATGCACGGCTCCGGGGACAACATCACCCCGTTCCCGCGCAGCAATGTCTTCATCGTGTTCAACAGCGTCGAGAACGCGGCGGTGGAGCCGTTCGCCGCGCCCGTCCGGCGCCCCGAGTTCATCGGAGCGCGGGACTTCACGCCGGTGAAGTGACGCCACATCAACGCCGGTGACATGACGGCGCGTTCATCGCTGCCGTAGGTGTCGCGGCGTATCCGGACCGCGGGCCGGGCCTCCTCGTGTGGGACAGGGAGGCACCGGCCCGCTGCCGTTCCGTCGGCCGTGCCGCCGCCGCCCGGCCGCTCCGCGCGGCTCAGCCGGACAGCGCGTCCAGCAGCCGGTCCACGTCCGCGGCCGTGTTGTACAGGTGGAAGGACGCTCGCAGGTTGCCGGCCCGGTCGGAGACCGCGATGCCCTTCTTCGCCAGCTCCGGCTGGAGACGGCCGAGTCCCGGCACGGACACGATGGGCGAGCCCGGCGAGGGCACGGGCTCATGTCCCAGCTCGGCGAGTCCGGCGCGGAAGCGGTCGGCGAGGGCCAGGTCGTGGGCGCGGACGGTGTCGACGCCGATCTCCTCGACCAGGGTGAGCGAGGCGCGCAGTCCCGCGTAGCTGAACAGGGCGGGGCTGGAGTCGAACCGCCGTGCGGAGCGGGCGAGTTCGGCGACCGGGCCGTAGCAGCTGTCCCACGGCCGTTCGCCGGCCACCCAGCCCGCCTGCACCGGCACCAGGTCGCCGAAGTCCTCCGGCACCACCAGGAAGGCGGCCCCGTGCGGGCCGAGCAGCCACTTGAAGGTGATGGTGACGGAGTAGTCGAAGGCCTCACCGTCCACCGGCAGCCACCCGGCGGCCTGCGAGAAGTCGACGTAGGTGCGCGCCCCGTGCTGCCGTGCCGCCTCGCGCAGGGCGTCGAGGCCGGCGATCCTGCCGTCCGCGGACTGCGCGGCGCTGACCGCGACCAGCGCGGTGCCCGGCCGCACGGCCTCCGCGATCCGCTCCAGCGGCACGGCCCGCACCTTGAGATCGCCGCGGGCGTGGAACGGGTTGAGGACGGAGGTGAAGTCGTCCTCGGCGGTGAGCACTTCGGCGCCGGGCGGCAGCGAGGCCGCGACCAGCGAGGTGAACAGCGCGACCGAGGCCCCGGCCGCCACCCGCTCGACGGGAACACCGGCCAGCCGCGCGTACGCGGCCCGGCACGCCTCCACATCGGCGAACAGCGGATCGAGCGCACCGCCCTCGGCCCGCAGCCGGGCGGCGCGTTCGAGGGCGGTCACGGTGCGGGCCGGGAGCAGCGCGTTGCTCGCGGTGTTCAGGAAGGTGTTCTTCGGGGTGAACTCGGCACGGACGAGGCTCTCGAAGGTCTCCATGGGACCACTCTGCGCCCCGCCGAACTCCTCGTCCATTGCCCCAATCTGCGCACTATCCCTAAGCACTGCTTATGGATAGGCCCTGACCTGCGCTTCTGACGCCTTCTCCGGCCCTACGGCTGCGGTACGGCGCACCCGTCCGGACCGCAGGCCCCGGCCCCGGACTCGCCGCCGTCGATCGGCCGCACCGGCGTCCGCTCGTCCCAGGCCCGGGCCAGCGCCCGGGTGAACACCTCGACGGGCTGGGCGCCGGAGACGCCGTAGGTGCGATCGATGACGAAGAACGGCACTCCGCGGGCGCCGAGCCGTGCCGCCTCCCGCTCGTCCTCGCGGACCGCGGCGGCGTAGGCGTCCGGGTCGGCGAGCACGGTGCGTGCGGCCTCGGGGTCCAGCCCGGCCTCACCGGCGAGTTCCACGAGCCGTTCGTCGTCGTCGAAGACGGAGCGCTCCTCGGCGAAGTTGGCCCGGTAGAGCCGGTCGAGCAGCTCGCTCTGGCGTCCCTGCTCGCGGGCGAAGTGCAGCAGCCGGTGCATGTCGAAGGTGCTGCCGTGGTCGCGTCCGCGGGTCCGGTAGGGCAGCCCCTCGGCGGCGGCCTGGGCCCCGAGGTTGTCCTCGCCGGCCTCGGCCTGCGCCTCGCTCATGCCGTACTTGCGGGTGAGCATGGTGATCACGGGCTCGATGTCGCCCTTGGCCCGCCCCGGGTCCAGCTCGAAGGACCGGTGCACCACCTCGACCTCGTCCCGGTGCGGGAAGGCCCGCAGCGCCTTCTCGAACCTGGCCTTCCCCACGTAGCACCAGGGGCAGGCGATGTCGGACCAGATCTCCACACGCATCGCGGCGGCACTCTCCCACTCGTTCTCGGCACACGGAGACCCACCCTCCGCGACTGCGTGAACGTTCAAGCAGTGGGCTTCATTCCCGGGCGCCCCGGGGGTGTCCGGGCAGAGTGAGGCGCAGGTGCAGGTGGTGATCGCCCTCGGCCGGCGGGTGCTCAGGGTCCGGCCTCCAGCCCAGCCGGGCGTAGAAGGCCTGGGCCCGCCGGTTGCCGGTGTGCACCTCCAGCACCGCCTCGCCGTGGCCGCTCGTCCGCCACTCCTCCACGCAGGCGGCGTGCAGGGCGGTGCCGATGCCGGTGCGCCAGTGGCCAGGGTCGACGTGGAACTGGAACAGCTTCACCGTGCGGGCACCGGCGCCGTCGGGCGGGCGGAAGGATGCGATGCCGGTCAGGCTTCCGCCCCGCACCGCGCACAGCACCTGCCCGTCCGGCCGCTCGATCGCCTCCCGCCAGCGGGCCGGCCAGTCCAGGCCGTCGTCCGGGAGGCCGTCCGGGTAGTACGTGGCGCGGGCACGCCGGTGCAGGGCCGCCACCCCGGGGGCGTCGGCGGGCAGGGCGGTTCTGATCACCAGGGAGTCGACGGTCCGTCGGGTTCCGATCATGACGTCCCAGACGTCGCCCGCCGGGCGGCGGTTCCGCGCCCGGTCAGCGTTTCGGTCGCCCGCCGGGGTGGCGGTTCCGCACCCGGCTACCGGCGTCCCAGACGTCGCCCTCGGGCAGCGGTTCCCGGGCCCGGCTACCGCTCCAGCCGCCCGTCGACCCTGCGGGGCAGGCCCAGGGGGTTGTCGTCCCGCAGTTCCGGGGGCAGCAGCGCCTCGGGCGTGTTCTGGTACACCACCGGGCGCAGCCAGCGTTCGATGGCCGTGCCGCCCACCGAGGTGGAGGTGGAGGTGGTGGCCGGGTAGAGGCCTCCGTGGTGCTGGGCCGGGGCGACGGCGACGCCAGTGGGCCAGCCGTTGACCACGATCCGGCCGGCCAGCGGGGTCAGCTCGGCGAGGAGTTCCGCTCCGCGCCCCTGTCCCCGGGCCTCCTCGGCGGACAGCTGGACCGTCGCCGTCAGGTTGCCGGGCAGGCGGGAGAGCACCGCCCGCACCTCGGTCTCGTCGGTGTAGCGGGCCACCACGGTGACCGGTCCGAAGCACTCCTCGAGCAGCAGGTCGTGCTCGCCCTCGCGGGTCAGCTTCTCGGCCGGCACCGTCAGGAAGCCGGCGCTGACCGTGTGCTCGCTGCCGGCGCCCGGCGTCAGCGGGGACTCCACGCCGTCCAGCCGGGCGCGTTCGGCGACACCGGCGACGAAGTTGTCCCGCATCCGGTGGTCGAGCATCACCCCGGACTCCACGTTGCTGACCGCGTCGGTCAGCGACTTGACCAGCCGGTCGCCGCCCGCGCCCGCCGGCACCAGCACCAGTCCGGGCTTCACACAGAACTGGCCGACGCCCAGCGTCATCGATCCGGCCAGACCGGCGCCGATCTCCTCCGCCCGCTCGGCGACCGCGGCCTCGGTGACGACGACCGGGTTGAGGGAGCCCAGTTCGCCGTGGAACGGGATCGGCACCGGGCGGGCCGCCGCCGCGTCGAACAGGGCGCGCCCGCCGCGCACCGAGCCGGTGAAGCCCGCCGCGGCGACCAGCGGATGCCTGATCAGCTCGAGGCCGGCGTCGAAGCCGTGCACCAGGCCCAGCACCCCGTCCGGCAGGCCGTGCCGGGCGGCGGCCCGGCGCAGCACCTTGGCGGCCAGTTCGGACAGCGCCGGGTGGTCGGGGTGGGCCTTGACGACGACCGGGCAGCCGGCCGCGAGGGCGCTCGCGGTGTCACCGCCGGTGACGGAGAAGGCGAAGGGGAAATTGGAGGCCGAGTAGACGGCCACCACGCCGAGCGGCACTTTGCAGCGGCGCAGGTCGGGCACGGGCGGGGTGGCGGTGTCGTCCGGGTGGTCGATGATCACGTCGAGGAAGGCGCCCTCCTCGACGATGCCCGCGAAGGCCCGCAACTGGTAGCAGGTGCGGGCGAGTTCGCCGTTCAGCCGGACCGGACCCAGCGCGGTCTCGGCGTCCGCGGTCTCGATCAGCCCGTCCCTGGCCGCCTCCAGCTCGTCGGCGCAGGAGCGCAGGAAGGCGGCGCGCACCCCGCGGTCGGCCAGGGCGTGCCGGGCCTCGTGGGCGGCGCGGACGGCGGCGTCCACCTCCTGGGCTGTGGCCTCGACCGCGACCTGTTCGCGCTGCTTCCCGGTTCGGGGGTCGACACTCCAGACTGGTGCTGCTGCCACCGCGGTCCCTCCAGACCTGGGGACGTTCGATATGCTGAACGCTGTCTCCATGCGTGAACTCGCCTGGAGACTATATCCATAGTTCCTCGGCGGACGAAGGGGCAGGGGCGATGCCGGCAGGCCAGGCGAGCGGCGGGGGTCAGGTCAAGTCGGCCGTGCGGACCGTCGAGCTGCTGGAGTACTTCGCCGGACGCCCGGGCATGCACTCCCTCGCCTCGGTCCAGGAGGCCACCGGCTACCCCAAGTCCAGCCTCTACATGCTGCTGCGCACCCTGGTCGACCTCGGCTGGGTGGAGACCGACGCGACCGGCACGCGCTACGGCATCGGCGTGCGGGCGCTGCTGGTGGGCACCTCCTACATCGACGGCGACGAGGTGGTCGCGGCCGCCCGCCCCACGCTGGACCGGCTCTCCGACGACACCACCGAGACCATCCACCTGGCCCGACTGGACGGCACCAACGTCGTCCATCTGGCCATCCGTCAGTCCCAGCACCGTCTGCGGCCGTTCACCCGCGTCGGCCGCAGGCTGCCCGCCCACTCGACCTCGCTGGGCAAGTCCATCCTCGCCACCCACAGCGACGAGCAGGTGCGCCGGATGCTCCCCGAGACGCTGCCCGCGCTGACCGAGAACACCATCACCGACCGGGAGAAACTCATCGAGGAGCTGCAGCAGGTGCGGGAGACGGGGTACGCGGTGGACCGCGAGGAGAACACCCTCGGGCTGCGCTGCTTCGGCGTGGCGATCCCGTACCGCACCCCCGCGCGGGACGCGATCAGCTGCTCGGTGCCCGTCGCCCGGCTCACCCCCGCACACGAGCAGACCGTGAAAGAAGCCCTGTTCGACGCACGCGACCGGCTCACCCTGGCCACTCGGAGGCTGTGACCCATGAACATCGCCCTGCGCGAGGTGCACGACAGCGATCTGCCGGTCTTCTACCGGCTGCTGAACGATCCCGAGGCCCTGCGCATGGCGGCCTTCACCCCGAAGGACCCGGCCGACCGGGACTCCTTCGACGCCCACTGGGCGAAGATCCTCGCCTCGCCCGACACGATCAACCGCACCGTGCTGCTCGACGGGGACGTGGTCGGCCACGTCTCGGTGTACGGGGAGGCGGGCGAGCGCGAGGTGACGTACTGGATCGACCGCGCCCACTGGGGCAAGGGCATCGCCACGGCAGCGCTGCGGGCGCTGCTGGCCGAAGTGCCCGAACGCCCGCTGCTCGCCCGGGTCGCCGCCGACAACGCGGGGTCGCGGCGCGTGCTGGAGAAGTGCGGCTTCGAGGTGTCCGGCAGCGTCATGTCGTACGCGCCGGCGCGGGGGACGGAGATCGAGGAACTCGTGCTCGCGCTGGAGGCCTGAGCGCGCGTCTCTCCGCCGTGCGGCGGATGCGGATCGTCGCACGGCAGGACGCGCGCGGGGCGGCGGCACGGCAGCGTGGAGGCATGGCAGTCGGTCGCCCTGGCTTGCCCTCACCGACGACGCCGACCGGCCCACCACGGCCATGCATCTCACCTGCGCCGGCCAGATGATCACCGGCCTGCTGGTGACGGCTCTGGCCGTGCGCCTTCTCGCGCTGCGCGCGAGCAGCGAGCGGCCGGCCCGGTGAACGCGGCACTCCGGGCGCTGTTCGGGCGGCGGGCGCGGCTGCGCTGGATCCATCTGGTCCTGGGCGGGGCGCTCGCCATGCCGTATGTGCTGGTCGGACAGGTGATCGTGGGACCGGCCGTGCGCAGCGACTCGCTGCTCGGCCCCCAGGCCGGACAGCTCGTCGGGCCCGGGACCGCACCCAGGCCGTCGTCGCGGCGTACGAGGCGGGCTTCCTGCGCAGCTGAACGAGCTGAACGGCTCCGGGCTTCATGAACAATCGATGAGAAACCCGGCCGGACAGGAACGATCCGCCCCCCGCCGCTCGTCTGACCCGACGGCATGAACAAGACGATCAGGCGCGCCTCGGTCTTCGTGCTGCTCCTGGTGCTCGCCCTGCTGTTCCGGGCGACCTGGGTGCAGTTCTACGACGGCCGGGCCCTCGCGGACGACAAGAACAACCGGCGGAACGCGATCGAGACCTACGCGGCGCCGCTCGGGAACATCATCGTGGCCGGTGAGTCGGTCACCGGCTCGGCGCGCACCAAGGGCGGCGACCTCGCGTACAAGCGCACCTACCGCGACGGCCCGCTGTACGCCGCGGTGACCGGCTACGCCTCGCAGGCGTATGCGCCGACGCAGCTGGAGGGCATCTACGAGGACGTGCTCAACGGCACCGACAACCGTCTGAAGACGGTGATGGACACCGTCACCGGCAAGCGGGCCGACCCGGGCAATGTGGTGACCACCATCGACCCGGCGGTGCAGAAGGCGGCGTACGAGGCACTCGGCGACAAGAAGGGCGGGGCGGTCGCGCTCGACCCGAAGACCGGCCGCATCCTCGCGGCGGTGTCGACCCCGTCGTACGACCCGGCGTCGCTGACCGACGCCAACACCGCGGGCCAGGCGTGGAAGAAGCTCACCGGGGACCCGGACAAGCCGCTCACCAACCGGGCGCTGCGCCAGCCGCTGCCGCCGGGCTCGACGTTCAAGCTGGTGGTCGCGGCGGCGGCGCTGGAGGAGGGGCTGTACGAGTCGGTGGACGAGAAGACCGACAGCCCCGACCCCTATCCGCTGCCGGGCACCAGCCGGAACCTGACCAACGAGAACCCCGACGCCCCGTGCGAGGACGCCTCGATCCGGGTGGGTCTGCAGTACTCCTGCAACAACGTCTTCGCCAAGATGGCCGTCGACCTCGGCGAGGACAAGGTGCGGGCGATGGCCGAGAAGTTCGGCTTCAACGACGAGGAGCAGGACGTTCCGGTGCGCGCCTACCCGAGCGTGTACCCCTCGGACATGTATCCCTCGCAGACCGCGCTGACCGGCATCGGCCAGTTCGACGTGACCGCCACGCCGCTGCAGATGGCGATGGTGTCGGCGGCGCTCGCCAACGGCGGTGAGCTGGTCTCGCCGCACATGGTGTCGCGGGTCACCGACGGCGGCGGCGACGTGCTGCGCGACTACGGCGAGGAGGCGCGGACGGAGCGGATCGTCAGCTCCGCCACCGCCGAGCAGCTCCAGTCGGCGATGCGGACGGTCGTCGAGGAGGGCACCGGCACCAACGCGCGGATCCCCGGCGCGACCGTGGGCGGCAAGACCGGCACCGCGCAGCACGGCGAGAACAACAGCAAGACCCCGTACGCCTGGTTCACCTCGTACGCGAAGTCCGGGTCGACCGGCAAGGAGGTCGCCGTGGCGGTGATGGTGGAGCAGTCCGGCGCGGCCCGCTCGGAGGTCAGCGGCAACGGCCTGGCGGCCCCGGTCGCCAAGGCGGCCATGGAAGCGGCGCTGAAGGACTGAGGACCGGAAGGAGCCGCTGAAGAACTGGGCATCGCCCCCGGCAGTCCCCTCAAAACCGAGGAAATTGCCGGAGGCGAGTGAACCTCGCCGCGCGAAGCGGCGTCTGAACGGACGGGCCGCCCCCTTCCCCCCGGGGGCGGCCCGTCTCCTACTTCCCTGCCGAGCGCACTTCTTGACGGATAGTCAGCCGCTACTTGACGCCGAGCAGCTGCTCGATCGGGTCGATCGCGAAGTACACCAGGAACAGCGCCGAGGTGCCCCACAGCAGCCAGTGGACCTCCTTGGCCCGGCCGAGGACCGTCTTGATGACGACGTAGGCGATGAAGCCGGCGCCGATGCCGTTGGTGATGGAGTAGGTGAACGGCATGACGGCGATGGTGAGGAAGGCCGGGACGGCGATCTCGAAGCGGTCCCACTCGATGTGCTTGACCTGGACCATCATCAGGAAGCCGACGGCGACCAGGGCGGGGGCGGCGGCCTGGAGCGGGACGATGGTCAGCAGCGGCGTCAGGAACAGCGCGAGGGCGAACAGGCCGCCGGTGACCAGGTTGGCGAAGCCGGTGCGGGCGCCCTCGCCGACGCCGGCCGCGGACTCGATGTAGGAGGTCGCCGAGGAGGCGGAGGAGGCGCCGCCCGCGACGGCCGCGGCGCCGTCGATCAGCAGCACCCGGCCGAGGTTGGGCACCTTGCCCTCCTCGTCCAGCAGCCCGGCCTCGGCGCTGACGCCGACGACGGTGCCCATGGTGTCGAAGAAGTCGGACAGGATCAGCGTGAACACCAGCAGGACCACGGTGACCACACCGGCCTGACCGAAGGCGCCGAACAGGCTGAAGTCGCCGATCAGCCCGAAGTCGGGGCTGCCGACCACCTTCTCCGGCCACTCGGGCGTGGTCAGGCCCCAGGTGCGCACCTCGGCGAGGGAGTTGATGACGAGGGCGACCAGCGTCATCACCACGATGCTGATCAGGATGGCGCCCTTCACCCTGCGGGCGAGCAGCGCGATGGTGAGCAGCACGCCGAGGCAGAAGACCAGCATGGGCCAGCCGGTGAGGGTGCCGCTGCCGCCGAGCTGCACCGGGACGGTGGTGTTCGCGGCGTCCGGGATGCGGGTGACGAAGCCGGCGTCGACGAAGCCGATGAGGGTGATGAACAGGCCGATGCCGACGCTGATCGCCTGCTTGAGGGGGCGCGGGATGGCGTGCATGACGGCCTCGCGCAGCCCGGTCACCACCAGCACGCAGATCAGCAGGCCCTCCAGGACGATCAGGCCCATCGCGTCGTCCCAGCTCATCAGCGGGGCCACCTGGAAGGCGACGACGGCGTTCAGGCCGAGTCCGGCGGCCAGGGCGAGGGGCAGATTGCCGGCGACGCCCATGATGACCGTCATCACCGCGGCCACCAGGGCGGTGGCGGTGGTGAGCTGGACGGGATCGAGCTGCTCGCCGAACTTGTCCTTGGCGCTGCCGAGGATGAGGGGGTTGAGCACCAGGATGTAGGCCATGGTGAAGAACGTGGCGAGACCGCCGCGTATCTCCCGGGCGAGGGTGGATCCCCGGGCGGTTATCCGGAAGAACCGGTCGAGGGCGTTGCCGCCGTCCGGCCGCTTGTCCGGGCCGGGCGAGGCGGCGGGCGTGGCGGGTGACGGGGCACCGGGGGTGGCGTCGGGCGGGGCATCGGACATGGCGGGCTGCTCCTCGATCCTGAGTGATCGTGTACGGACAACGCTGGCTGGATTGTGCCCGTGCCGCATCGAGTTCAGGTGTTGCTCGGGTTACGGAATCGCAGTCGTACCGGGGAGCCCGGGAAGAACGCCCCGGGGAGCCCGGGAGGAACGCCCCGAAGAGCCCGGGAGGTCTGTGCCGAGGAGCCGGGAGGAACGTCCCGCGAGGCCTGGGAGGAACACCGATCCCGGCACCGGAACCCGTCGTTCCGCACCACCGCCTCCAAGGCACCTTCCCGATCCGCTCGGCCGGTCCTTAGCCGCACGATGACCAGGCATGACGACGATGACGACCTGGACCGTGGTGCGGGTGCTGCGCGACCGCAACGCCGGTCTCTACCTCGCCGGAGTCGTGATCTCCGGCTTCGGCACCTCCGCGCTCTGGCTGGCGTCCGGGGTGTGGGTGAAGGACCTCACCGGCTCGGACGGACTCGCCGCCCTGTGCATGCTCGCGATGTGGGCCCCCATCCTGGCCGGCCCGCTGCTGGGCACCCTCGCCGACCGGATGCGCCGCAAGCCGCTGCTGATGGGCACGAACCTGCTGCTGACCGTCCTGCTGCTCACCCTGTTCACGGTGGACGCACCGGGGGACCTGTGGCTGCTGTTCGCCGTGCTGTTCGTGTACGGGGCGGCGGGCGTGGTGCATGACGCGGCCGAGTCGGCGCTGGTGGCGTCCGCCGTGGACCACTCGCTGCTCGGTGACTTCAACGGGATGCGCATGACCGCCACCGAGGGCATGAAACTGCTGGCCCCGCTGGCCGGCGCGGGCGTCTACGCGGCGTACGGCGGGGCGAGCGTCGCCCTGCTGGACGCGCTGACCTTCGTCGTGGCCACCGCGGTGTACGCCGGTCTGCGGGTGCGCGAGGAGCGCCCGGCGTCACCGGCCGGGGGCAGACGCGGGCAGACCGCCGAGGGCATCCGCCATCTGCGGGCGCACCCCCTGCTGCGTGCGCTGGCCCTGGCGGGCGGCGTGACCATGCTGTGCGCGGGCCTGAGCGGCGCGCTGGTCTACGCGGTCGTCGAGGACCTCGGCCACTCCCCCGAGTACGCGGGCGTGCTCTACGCGGTGCAGGGCGCCGGTTCGGTGGCGGCCGGCCTGTGCTCGGGCCCCGCCCTGCTGCACCTCGGCGCCCGCCGGTTCGCGGCGTACGGCATAGCCCTGCTGGCCGTCGCGGTGGCGCTGCGCGCGGTGCCGGACGATCCGCTGGCGCTGGTCTGCAGCGCGGCGATCGGCGCCGGGCTGCCCACGGTGCTGATCGCCACCCTGACGTCGGTCCAGCGCGAGACTCCGGACGCGCTGCTGGGCAGGGTGACCGCGACGGCCAACACCGTGGTGTTCACGCCCAACGTGGCGGGCCTGGCGGCGGGCGCCGCGCTGGTCGAGCTGACCGACCACCGGCTGCTGCTGGTGGCCACCGGAGTGGCCCTGACGGTGACCGCGGCGCTCCTTGGCGGCGGACGGACCGGGAAGAACCCGCCGGAGGCGAGCCGGTCAGCGGTCGCGGACCGTGGGTAGAGGACGCAGGAGGAGGGGGCCGTCCGGCCCCGCAGGCGACGCGACGCAAGGAGACCGAGGATGCCCCGCACCGTTCTGCTCACCGGCGCCGCCGGCCAGATCGGCACGATGATGCGGGAGCTCCTGCCCCGCTACGGATACGACCTGCGCCTGTTCGATCTGCGCCCGGTCGACGGCGCTCCGGAGGCGATCGTCGCCGGCCTCGCCGACCGGGACGCCGTGCGCGAGGCGGTCCGCGGGGTGGACGCGGTCGTCCATCTCGCCGGCATCCCCGTGGAGGCGTCCTTCGAGCAGATCCTCGAGGCGAACATCCGCGGCACCTACCACCTCTACGAGGCGGCCCGCGAGGAAGGCGTAGGGCGCATCGTGTTCGCCTCCTCCAACCACGCCGTGGGCTTCACCCCCCGCCCCCGGGACGGCGGCCCGCTGATCCCGGCCGGCACCCCGCACCGCCCCGACACCTTCTACGGCCTGTCCAAGTGCTTCGGCGAGGACCTCGCCCAGCTCTACTGGGACAAGCACGGCCTGGAGACCGTCTCCGTGCGCATCGGCTCCTGCTGCCCGGAGCCGGCCGACGTGCGCATGCTGTCGCTGTGGCTGAGCCCCGCCGACGCGGCCCGCCTCTTCCACGCCGCCCTGACCGCCGAGCACGTCGGCCACACCGTGGTGTACGGCTCCTCCGCCAACACCCGCCTGTGGTGGGACCTGACCCCCGCGCGGGCGCTGGGCTACGACCCGCAGGACGACTCCGAGCCGTACGCCGCGAAGCTCCTCGCCGAGGAGGGCGAGCCGGACCCGGCCGACCCGGCCGGCGCCCGCCTGGGCGGCCACTTCGTGACCGACCCGCCGGTCTGGCCGCACTGAGCACACCGACCGCACCGGCCGCACGGAGCACACGGCCGCACGGAGCGCACCGAGCGCACCGGACCCGCCCCCACCCCCCGAGCGCCCCAACCGCACCGGACCTACTGAGCGCATTGATCGCTCTGACCGAAAGCGCATCCCCTCGACCGAGCGGGCGGGCACGGAACGGGCCCGCTCACGGCGCATTCGGTCACGGCACCTGACCGGGATCCCCCCGCACCGCCCCGGCGCGAAACCATCCCGGCGCCGGCGCCGTGCCCCGCCCGACCAGCGAAAAAGCTGCCACGGCCACGCATCGGGCACGGCGCTCGCGCCTCGTGTCCGAGTCGGGCAGCAGCCGGGCCGAACGGGCACAATCGGGCAGGACCGTACGGGCAACAGACCTGGTCACCCGGGAGCACCCGCTGTACAAATTCCCACAAGGAAATCCAGGGCCCGAACGGGCAGCGCGACGGAGAGGCGGGTGACGACATGACCAGGACCGCGGAGGAACGCCAGCGCGAGATCGTCCGCCTGGCCCGCGCCACCGGCGCCGTGGACGTCACCGCGCTGGCCGCCGACCTCGGTGTGGCGAAGGAGACCGTCCGCCGTGATCTGCGCGCCCTGGAGGACCACGGGCTGATCCGCCGCACCCACGGCGGTGCCTACCCGGTGGAGAGCGCCGGCTTCGAGACGACGCTCGCGTTCCGCTCCACCAGCCATGTCCCCGAGAAGCGCCGTATCGCCGCCGCCGCGGCCGACCTGCTCGGCGACGCCGAGACCGTCTTCGTCGACGAGGGCTTCACCCCGCAGCTCATCGCCGAGGCGCTGCCCAGGGACCGCCCGCTGACCGTGGTCACCGCGTCCCTGCCGGTCGCGGGAGCACTGGCGGAGACAGGCACGATCTCCGTCCTGCTGCTCGGCGGCCGGGTCCGCTCCGGGACGCTCGCCACGGTCGACCACTGGACCACCAAGATGCTCGCCGGATTCGTCATCGACCTGGCCTACATCGGCGCAAACGGCATCTCCCGCGAGCACGGTCTGACCACGCCCGACCCGGCGGTCAGCGAGGTCAAGGCACAGGCCATCCGCTCCGCACGGCGGGTCGTCTTCGCGGGCGTCCATACCAAGTTCGGGGCGGTCAGCTTCTGCAAGTTCGCCGAGATCGGCACGCTCGAGGCGATCGTCACCAGCACCCTCCTGCCGGCCGCCGAGGCCCACCGCTACTCCCTGCTGGGGCCCCAGATGATCCGCGTCTGACGGTCCCGCCAAGCCGGGAGCACCCCTCGAGAACCACCGCCCTGTGACCCTCTGCGGTCCCGCACGTCCCCATACGTCAGATTTGCACTGAAACTCCCTGGAGCATCCCATGCGAACCCAGAGCCGACGCTCGCCACGCACCCTGATCGCCGTGGCGGCGATAGGGACGCTGATCACTCCGCTCGCCGCCTGCTCGGGCGCAGGCGGGTCCGGCTCCTCCGGCGGCGGCGACTCCATCAACGTCCTGATGGTGAACAACCCGCAGATGGTGGATCTGCAGAAGCTGACCGCCGCCAGCTTCACCAAGGAAACCGGCATCAAGGTCAACTTCACGGTGCTGCCGGAGAACGACGTCCGGGACAAGATCAGCCAGGACTTCGCCAACCAGGCCGGGCAGTACGACGTGGCCACCCTCAGCAACTACGAGATCCCGATCTACGCCAAGAACGGGTGGCTGCACTCCCTGGACGAGTACGTCGAGAAGGACACCGCCTTCGACCAGGACGACATCCTCCCGCCCATGACCAAGGCGCTCACCGCCGAGGACGGCAAGCTCTACGGCGAGCCCTTCTACGGCGAGTCCTCCTTCCTGATGTACCGCAAGGACGTCCTGGAGAAGGAGGGCCTGAAGATGCCGGCCAGGCCCACCTGGAAGCAGGTGGCCGAGCTGGCCGCGAAGGTGGACGGGGCCGAGCCCGGCATGAAGGGCATCTGCCTGCGCGGTCTGCCCGGCTGGGGCGAGGTGATGGCGCCGCTGACCACCGTGGTCAACACCTTCGGCGGCACCTGGTTCGACAAGGACTGGAAGGCCCGGCTCGACTCCAAGGAGTTCAAGGAGGCCACGCAGTTCTACGTCGACCTGGTCCGCGAGCACGGTGAGGCCGGCGCCGCCCAGTCCGGCTACGCCGAGTGCCTGAACAACATGACCCAGGGCAAGACGGCCATGTGGTACGACGCCACCGCCGGCGCCGGCTCCCTGGAGGCCAAGGGCTCCCCGGTCAAGGGCAAGATCGGCTACGTGCCGGCCCCGGTGGAGAAGACCGACAGCTCCGGCTGGCTCTACACCTGGGCGTGGGGCATCCAGAAGGCGTCCAAGAACCCGGAGAACGCCTGGAAGTTCATCTCCTGGGCCTCCGGCAAGGAGTACGAGAAGCTCGTCGGCGAGAAGGCCGGCTGGTCCAACGTCCCGGCCGGCAAGCGGACCTCGACCTACGACATCCCGGAGTACCGCAAGGAGGCCGCCGCGTTCGCGGACGTCACCCGTGACGCCATCGCCGCCGCCAAGCCCGAGGACCCGGGCGTGCAGCCCCGGCCCGCGCCCGGCATCCAGTTCGTCGGCATCCCCGAGTTCACCGACCTGGGCACCAAGGTCTCCCAGGAGATCAGCTCCGCCATCGCCGGACGGCAGTCGGTGGACAGCGCCCTGAAGAAGTCTCAGAAGCTCGCCGAGGCCGTCGCCGAGAAGTACGAGGCATCATGACCCTCACCACTGAGGCCCGGGTCGCCGCCGTCCCCGGACGGCCGGCGGCCCGCCGCCCCGACCGGATCCGCGCCTGGGCCACCCGGGCTCCGCTGCTGCCTGCCCTGATCTTCATGATCGTGGTCACGCAGCTGCCCTTCGTGGCCACCCTGGTGATCTCGTTCTTCGACTGGAACGCGCTCTACCCCGAGGACCGCCGATTCGCCGGACTCGCCAACTACGGCGAGGTGCTCAGCGACCCCGATCTGCGCAAGTCGGTGTGGACGACGATCCTGCTGACCGTCACCGTGGTGCTGGTCAGCCTGCTGCTGGGACTGCTGCTGGCGCTGCTGCTCGACCGCCGCTTCCGCGGCCGGGCCGCCGTGCGCACCATGCTCATCGCACCGTTCCTGCTGGTGCCGATCGCCGCCGCGCTGCTGTGGAAGCACGTGCTGTTCAACCCCGAGTACGGGCTCTTCAACGGCATCCTCAACGCCATCGGCGGGGAGGGCGCCGCGCAGCCGGACTGGATCTCCGAGATGCCGCTGATGGCGGTGGAGGCCGCGCTGATCTGGCAGTGGACCCCGTTCATGATGCTGATCCTGCTGGCCGGACTGCAGAGCCGCGACCCGCAGCTGGTGGAGGCGGCCCGGATGGACGGCGCGAGCGACTGGCAGGTGTTCGTCCACATCACGCTGCCGCACCTGCGCCGCTACCTCGAACTGGGCGTGCTCCTTGGCTCGATCTACATCGTGCAGAACTTCGACGCCGTGTTCACCATCACCTCCGGCGGCCTGGGCACCGCCAACCTGCCGTACACGATCTACCAGACCTTCTACCAGGCACACGAGAACGGCCTCGCCTCCGCGGCCGGCGTCATCGTCGTGATCGGCTCGATCATCCTGGCGACCTTCGCGCTGCGCGTGGTGTCGTCGCTGTTCCGTGAGGAGGTGTCCCGCTGATGGCCACCGTCACTGCCGCGCGACCGGCCCCGACGCCCCGGCGGACCGGCCCCCGCGGCCGGTTCCGGGGGGCCGCCCTGGGCATCGTCGCCTGGCTGGCCGGGCTCGTGTTCGTGCTGCCCATCCTCTGGATGGTGCTGACGTCCTTCCACTCCGAGGCCGACGCGGCGACCAACCCGCCGTCCGTGACCGCCGCGCTGACCCTGGACGGCTACCGCGAGTTCTTCGGGCTCGCCGGAGGCGCCAGCCCCTGGCCCGCCCTGATCAACTCCATGACCGCCTCGGTCGTGTCCACGCTGCTCACGCTGGCGCTGGCGCTGCCGGCCGCGTACGCGCTGTCCATCCGGCCGGTGAAGAAGTGGACGGACGTTCTGTTCTTCTTCCTCTCCACCAAGATGCTGCCGCTGGTGGCCGGACTGCTGCCGATCTACCTGTTCGCCAAGAACACCGGCCTGCTGGACAACATCTGGGCCCTGGTCATCCTCTACACGGCCATGAATCTGCCGATCGCGGTCTGGATGATGCAGTCGTTCCTGTCCGAGGTCCCGGTCGCGATCATCGAGGCCGCGCAGATCGACGGCGCCCGGCTGCCGACCGTGCTGACCCGGGTGGTCGCCCCGATCGCCCTGCCCGGCATCGCGGCCACCGCCCTGATCTGCTTCATCTTCAGCTGGAACGAGCTGCTGTTCGCCCGGGTGCTGACCGGCGTGGTCGCCGAGACCGCCCCCGTCTTCCTCACCAGCTTCATCACCAGCCAGGGCCTGTTCCTGGCCAAGGTGTGCGCCGCATCGTTCGTCATCTCCCTGCCGGTGCTCGCCGCGGGGTTCGCCGCCCAGGACAAACTCGTCCAGGGCCTGTCGTTGGGAGCCGTCAAATGAAGGCCGCCGTCATCGAGTCCGTGGGCAAGGCTGTCGTCACCGAGGTCCCGGACCCGACGCCGGGACCGCGGGAAGTCGTCGTCGAGGTCGCCGCGTGCGGCCTGTGCGGCACCGATCTGCACATACTCCAGGGCGAGTTCGCCCCCAAGCTGCCGATCGTGCCGGGCCACGAGTTCGCGGGCGAGGTGGTGGGCGTCGGCTCCCAGGTCACCGAGGTCTCGGTGGGCGACCAGGTGGCGGTGGACCCCTCCCTCTACTGCTACGAGTGCCGCTACTGCCGCACCGGCCACAACAACATGTGCGAGCGCTGGGCGGCGATCGGCGTGACGACCTCGGGCGGCGCGGCCCAGTACGCGGTGGCCCCCGTGGCGAACTGCGTCAGACTCCCCGAACACATCCGCACCCAGGACGCGGCCCTGATCGAACCCCTGTCCTGCGCGGTCCGCGGCTACGACGTCCTGCAGTCCCGCATCGGCGCCCATGTGCTGATCTACGGCTCCGGGACGATGGGCCTGATGATGCTGGAACTCGCCAAGCGCACCGGCGCGGCGAGCGTGGACATGGTGGACATCAACCCCGACCGCCTCCGCACCGCCGTCCAGCTGGGCGTGTCCTCCTCCGCCGCCAGCGCCGACGAACTGGACCGCCCCCAGGGCTGGGACCTGGTCATCGACGCGACGGGCAACGCGGCGGCGATCCAGGACGGCCTGGACCGCGTGGCCAAGGCCGGCACCTTCCTCCAGTTCGGCGTGGCCGACTACGCGACCCGGGTCACCATCGACCCGTACCGCATCTACAACCAGGAGATCACCATCACCGGCTCCATGGCGGTGCTGCACAGCTTCGAACGAGCGGCGGAACTCTTCGCCACCGGCGTCCTCGACCCCGACATCTTCATCAGCGACCGCCTCCCCCTCACCCAGTACCCCAAGGCCCTCGACCAGTTCGCCTCCGGCGTAGGCCGCAAGATCGTCGTCATCCCCTGACCCCACCGCACCGCCCCCTGTCCATCCCTCCCTCCCCACCGAGCCCGGGCCGCTCCCCACCCAACCATCCGGCCCGGGCTCGCCTTTTGCCCGCACACGTCCGAGCGACCGTGTCGGCTCACCACCGGCCCAGGACCGAGCGCCCCCTCGGTCATCTGCGAGCCAACCGAGCCCGACTCACCGCGGCTCCGAGCCGACCGAGCCGCCCAACGGCCACTACTGAGCCAACCGAGTCGGGTGGTGGGCGGGCGAGGCCGGGGTCGAAGGGGCGGAGCCCCTGGCGGGGTCGAAAGGGCGGAGCCCCTGGCGGGAATCGAAAGGGCGGAGCCCCTGGCGGGGTCGAAAGGGCGGAGCCCCTGGCGGGGTCGAAGGGGCGGAGCCCCTGGGGACGGGACGGGCAGGGGCGGCGGGGGCGAAAACACCCCCCGATCGGGCCACAGGTAAGGGAACGGCAAAACCGCCCCGCTCGTTCACCCGGCATGACAGCTATGACCCCCGGCTCGAACATCCCTCTCTCCGCCACCAAAGTGACGGTGGACGTCACCGCCCCCGTGCGGCTGGACGTCTCGGGCCTGCTGCTCACCTCCGCCGGCAAGGTGCGCTCCGACGACGACTTCATCTTCTACAACCAGCCCACCGGCCCCGGCGTGACCTACCGCTCCGGCGGCGGCACGGCCCCCGACGCCATCACTGTCGACACCACGGCCCTGCCCCCCGGCATCGAGAAGGTCGTCGTCGCGGCCAGCCCCGACGCCCCCGGCCAGACCTTCCAGGGCATCGAACCCACGGCCACCATCCGCAACGCCGACGACAACTCCGTCCTCGCCACCTTCACACCCCCTCAGCTCGGCTCCGAGACGGCCCTCGTCATCGTCGAGATCTACCTCCGCAACGGCCAGTGGAAGGCCCGAGCCGTCGGCCAGGGCTACGCCAACGGCCTCGCCGGCATCGCCACCGACTTCGGCGTCACCGTCGACGAACCGGCCACCCCCACCCAGCCGGCCGCCGCGACCCCCGCCCCGCCGGCCCCGCCGGCACCCCCGGTCACCCCGCCCCAGCCCTCCATGCGGCCCCCGGCCACCGCACCGGCCCCTCCGGCGCCCGCCGCACCCGCACCCACCCCGCCCGCCGCCGCAGGCACCGGCAAGATCAACCTCGACAAGGGCCGCGTCAACCTCCAGAAGAACCAGACCGTCTCCCTGATGAAGGGCGGCCGCCCGCTGCTCTCCCAGGTCAAGATGGGCCTCGGCTGGGAGCCCGCCTACCGCGGCAAGGACATCGACCTCGACGCGTCCGTCATCGCCTACGGCCCCCAGCGCAACCACATCGACAGCTGCTACTTCGGCAAGCTGCAGATCCTCAGCGGCGCGATCCAGCACTCCGGCGACAACCTCACCGGCGAGGGCGCCGGCGACGACGAGGTCATCACGGTCGACCTCGGCCGCCTCCCCCAGGAGGTCACCGGCCTGGTCTTCACCGTCAACTCCTTCTCCGGCCAGAAGTTCACCGAGGTCGCCAAGGCCTACTGCCGCCTCCTGGACGGCACCACCGGCGAGGAACTCGTCCGCTTCGACCTCACCGGCGCCGAACCGCAGACGGGCGTGATGATGGCCAAGCTCATCCGCCAGTTCTCCGGCGAGTGGGAGATGACGGCGATGGGCAACTTCGTGAAGTCCCGCACCGTCCGAGGCATGGTCAAGCCCGCCGCCCAGGCCCTGTAACCGGGCCCCGGGCCCGCACGCACGAGGCGCCCCCTCCCCACGGGGGCGCCACCGCGGCCCGGCCCAGGGCCTGCCCCCCCCAGCCCAGGGCCCAGGGCCTGCCCCCCAGCCCAGGGCCCAGGGCCTGCCCCGCAGCCCAGGGCCCAGGGCCCCGCAGCCCGAACACCCCACACCCCCAACGCGCAGCCCAGAACGCGCAATCCCCCCGGCGCTCACCCCCGAGCCCGAAGCCCCTCCATCAGCAACCCCACATACCGCCGCAACCGCTCCCCCACATCCTCCGCACGCTCCGCGCCCTCCGCACCCTCCGCATCCCCCGCGTCCCCCACGCTCGTCCCACCGACTGCCTCACCGCACGCCATCGCCACCCCGTGCACCAGCCGCAGCACATCCATCGCCCCGACATCCCGCCGCAACTCCCCCGCCCGCTGCGCGTCCCCCACCAACCGCGCGACGGCCTGCCTCAACGGATCACAGCAGTCGGACGAGGCACCCCCGGCACCACGCCCCGCCTCCTCACCCCCACCCACCGAGGAGCTCAACAGCGCCCGCAGCCCCCGCATCTGGATCATCCCCAGACCCAGTTCGTCCAGCCACGCCACCAGCGCCGCCCCCGCCGGCAACCGCTCCGCCAGCTCACCCGCTCGCTCCGCGATCGCCTCGATCCGGTCGGAGTACATTGCCTCCAGCAGCGCCCGCCGGGTGGGAAAGTGCCGGTAGAGCGTGCCCGCCCCGACCCCCGCCCGCTTGGCGATGTCGTCGAGCGAGGCCCCCTCACCCTGCGCCGCGAACGCCTCCACCGCCGCCGCCAGCAACCGCTCACGATTGCGCCGGGCGTCCGCGCGCATGGGCCTGACCTGCGCCATCCGTCACTCCTCGGCCCGGGAACCTCTCTCGTACCCTACCGAGCCGCCGAGGCCCCAGGCCCCCACCGAAGACGCAGGACGCTGGGCCGCGGCGACGCGCGGACGCGGGAACGCGAGACGCGAGGACACTCAGGCACGGAGCCGCGCAGCCGCGGAACGCCCCCACTCAGAACAGCGCGCTGTAAGCATTCAGCGCCGGCTGCCCACCCAGATGCGCGTACAGCACGGTCGACTCCCGCGAAATCTCCCCGCGCGACACGAGATCGATCAGCCCCGCCATCGACTTCCCCTCGTAGACGGGGTCGGTGATCATCCCCTCAGTCCGGGCCGCGAGCCGCATCGCCTCCAGCGTCGTCTCGTCCGGTATCCCGTACACGCCCGCGTGATAGCGCTCGTCCAGCTCCACGTCCGCCTCGGTCAGCTCCCCCTGTACGCCGATGAGCCGCCCGGTGTTCTGCGCGATCCGGGCGATCTGCTCCCGCGTCTCGGCGGGTTTCGCGCTGGCGTCGATGCCGATGACCCGCCGCTGCCGCCCGCCGGCCTCCTCCAGCGCGCGGAACCCGGCGACCATCCCGGCCTGGGTGGACCCGGTCACCGAGCACACGATCACGGTGTCGAAGAAGACGCCCAGCTCCCGCTCCTGCTCGGCGACTTCCCGCGCCCACCGGGCGAACCCGAGCCCGCCGAGCGGATGGTCGGAGGCACCGGCCGGAATGGCGTACGGCTTGCCGCCGGACTCCTCGACCTCCCTGAGCGCCTGCTCCCAGCTCTCCTTGAACCCGATGCCGAACCCGGCCCGCACCAGCCGCACGTCGGCCCCGGCCAGCCGGCTGATCAGGATGTTGCCGACCTTGTCGTACACGGAGTCGGGCCAGTCCACCCAGCTCTCCTGCACGAGCACGCACTTGAGCCCGGCACGGGCCGCCACGGCGGCGACCTGACGGGTGTGGTTGGACTGCACCCCGCCGATGGACACCAGGGTGTCGCAGCCCTGCGCGAGCGCGTCGGCGACCAGGTACTCCAGCTTGCGGGTCTTGTTCCCGCCGTACGCCACACCGGAGTTGCAGTCCTCCCGCTTGGCCCACAGCGAGGGACCGCCGAGGTGAGCGGTGAGCCGCTCCAGCGGGTGCACGGGCGAGGGCCCGAAGAGCAGGGGGTAACGCTCGTAGGAGTCAAGGGACATGACGGTCCTCCCGGTTCCGGTGCTCAGTCGGCGAGCTCTTCGAGCCCGCGCCAGATCTCCGCGGTGACCCGGACCGCCCGGTCCGTGTCTCCGTCCGCGCAGGCCTCGATCAGCCGTTCGTGCAGTCCCGCCGAACGGCAGCTGCCGCCCTCGCCGAAGCGCCGGCGTTCCAGGCGGCGGATCAGGGGGGTGTAGCGGGCGATGGTCGCGGCGGCGGCGCGGTTGCCGCTCACCCGGACCAGCACGTCGTGCAGCTCGTCGTCGGCGCGTACGGCCCCGTGCACGTCACCGGATTCCACGGCCGCGGCGAAGCGTTCGTTGGCGGCCCGCATGGCCGTGATGCCGTCGGCGGCCAGCCGGGGCACGGCGACCCGGGTCACCAGTTCGTGCATGGCGCCGACCACCGCGGCGGCGTCCCGCACATCGGCCGCGACCAGCGGTGTCACCCGCGTGTAGCTCTGCGGTTTGCTCTCCAGCAGCCCCTCGTCCACGAGTCGCGAGAACGCCTCCCGCACCGGCGCCCGCGACAGCCCGAGCCGCTCGGCGAGCTCGGCGTCCCGCACCACCGCACCGGGCTCCAGCTCACCGGCGACGATGGCGTCCCTGATCGACTCATAGGCACGGTCCCTGAGCAGGGTGCGGCGCACCGGCCGGATGGTCTCCATGAACTGAAATGTTAGATGTCAGTTGCCCGGCAGGGAAAGGCCCCGGTCCGCACTCACCATGCGGACCGGGGTCCTCGGGATTCCCCCTGGCTCCTCACGCGACCCACGGCCAGTCGGCGTCACGCCCCGCCTCCAGCAGCGGGACCATGCGGAACGCCGCGTCCGACAGGCCGCCGAAGGTGTGCCGGTTCGCCGTGCCCGACGGGCCGTGGCCCGCCCGGTGGCCGGCGAGGTTCCAGGTGTAGACCGGCACATCGGAGGGGACCTGCGAGGTCGGGTCGCCGTGGCGGCTGTAGGAGTACTGCTCGTCGGTGACGATCAGCACCCGGTCGTGCTTCCGGTAGTACCGGCGCACAGCCTCGGTGGTGTCGGTGCCGCCCAGGTCGCCGAAGCGGTCCAGGATCTTCAGCACCGACTCCCCCTTGCGGAACCGCACCGGCCGGCTGCCGGTGCCGAACTCGACCAGGTCCGCCTGCTCCGCCCGCAGCGCGATCGCCGTGCCGAAGACCGCCGCGGCGTCCGCGCGGGTCAGCTCGGAACGGTCGGACATGCGCGAGTAGAACATCGAGCCGGAGCGGTCGACGAGCACCAGCGTGCGTCCCGGCAGCGCGGGCACATTGGCCAGCGAGTGGCCGAGCGCCTGCTCCAGCGGGTACGACCAGCGCAGCGACGGCGCGTGCTGGTACGCGGCCAGGTACCGGAAGGGGAACTGCCGCGACCGCCGCACCTCGTCCGGGTCGCTGATCCGGGCGGCGACCTGCGCGGCGACCTCGTCCGAGACGCCCGCCTCGTCGAAGTTCCGCAGGTTGCGCACCAGCGCCATGGCGCCCATGGACGGGATGACGGCCTCCCAGGCCGCCCGGTCCATCGGCCCCTGCAGCCAGCCGGCCAGCGCCTCCCAGGTCATGCCGGCCGCCGCGAGCCGCTCGGCACCGCCCGGAGCGGTGACCACCGCACGCCGCTCCGCGACGGGCAGGGCCATCAGCTCGCGGTGCGCGCCGAGCACGGGAACGGACGCGGGCGGCTCCGCGGTGTCCGGATGGAACCGGCGGTCCAGGGCGTACCGGAACAGCTCGCCCTGCCACGGCTTGTCCGGGTCGGGGGCGGCGTGCACCAGGTTGAGGATGTCGCCGAAGCGGTAGCCCTTGGAGGGGGTGTCGTACTTCAGCAGCGCCTTGCCGGTGTAGAGCCGCCGCACGGCGTCGGCGATGCCGCGCTTGACGGGCTTGGGGATGCTGCGGCCGTACCGGAAGGTCCAGTACGCGAGCAGCTCTCCGGGCTCGTCGGGCCGGCGCAGCACCGAGGCGATCACCTGACGGCCCGTGGGACCGCCGGTGGCACCGGCCTCGAGGCGGGCCTTGACGTACTCGGCGGCGCCCACCACGGAGGCGGTGCGCAGGTTGCCCTCGCCGCGCAGCCAGCCGAGCAGGCCGGCGGTCCACTCGGGGTCGGTGACGGCGAGCTCGCGGACCAGCCCGGTGAACCGGTCGTCCCGGTCGGTGCCGGTCTCGTAGAAGGTCTGCTCGCTCACGAAGTGGGACACGGCGAGCAGGAACAGCTCGGAGCGGGCGTCCCGCTCGTGGCCCCGGCCGCCCTCGTAGGTGCGCAGTACGCGCCCGGTGGACGTCACCCGGGAGGTGGGACGCGCCGTGGCCGCCCTGGTGTTGAATCGCGCCATGCTGAATTCCCCCGAATTCCTGGTTCATTCCGGGGAGGCGCGGCAGGAGGAAGGTGCCCGAGAAGGGGAGTCGGCGACGGGAAATTGCCGGACGCGTCTTCCGCTTCCGCCACACCGGAACTCGGTCCGGTGACGGGATTCGAACCCGTACCCCTTTCGGGATCCGGTCCTGAAGTACCCGTTGCCTGCGCACCGGGCACTCACCTCGTGCCGCGCCTCCCGAGATCAGTTCGGCGGCGGCCTGGAATCCATGGGAAAGGAAGGAGCCGCAGCCATCGCACCGGGAGGTGCGTGACGTTCAGGTGTCCAGAGATCGAGTTCGGCGGAACCGACGTGGTGCTCTTCCTCTGAGCTACACCGGCATCGCGTGCCGATGGCGGGACTCGAACCCGCGACCTCCCCATTTCGAGTGGAAGTAGGTCCTGCCTTCGCACCTGGACGCGTATCACTCTAGAAGTGAACTCCCGCCACCGGCGACCGAATTAATTCCCCGTCGCCTCGGCCACTTCCACAGCCCGGCGGCAAACGATGCCGGACCCGGGATCAACCGGCCCGCTGCGACCGCGCCTTGAACGCGGCCTTGCGGGCCTCCTTCGCCACCTTCTTGTCCGGGTGCAGCCGCCCCATCGCCTCCAGCACGTCCGCCGTGGCCGGGTGGTCCACCCGCCAGGCCGTGGCGAAGAAGCCGCTGTGCTGCCGGGCCAGCCCCTCCACCAGAGCCTGCAGCTCCTCGGAGTTGCCCTCGGCGGCGAGCTGGGCGGCCAGGGTGTCGATGGTCAGCCAGAAGATCATCGCCTCGGTGGGCGGTGGCACGTCGCTCGCGCCCTGCTCGGTCAGCCAGACCCGGGCGAGGCCGCCGAGCTCGGCGTCGTCCAGCACTTCCCGCAGCGCGGGCTCCGCGGAGCCGCCGACCAGCGACAGCGCCTGCTGGCAGCGCAGCCGCCTGAGCGGCGCGCCCTCGTCCGAGCCGCGGGCGGCGGCCAGCAACTCCCGTGCCGCGGCGAGTGGTTGACGGCGGGCCAGCCACTGCTGGGTCTCCGCGTGGGCGGCCGCCGGCGGGAACGCGGCGGTGCCGTCGAGCAGCACGTCCGCGCCCTTGTCGGCGAGGTCCCCGACGGCCGGGGCGTCGAAGCCGGCCTCCTGCAGCCGGGCGCGCAGCCCGTACAGGCCGAGCGGGGTCAGCCGCACCAGGCCGTAGCGGGAGATGTCGGTGTCGTCGACAGGCTCGTCCTCGGCCTCGCCGAGCAGCGACTCGTCGACGGGCTGGTACTGCACCAGTCCCACGGGCTCCAGCAGCCGGAACTGCTCGTCCAGCCGCATCATGGCGTCGGAGACCTGCTCCAGCACGTCGTTGGTGGGTTCCGTCATGTCGTCCGGCACGATCACGGACGCGGCCAGCGCGGGCAGCGGCACCGGCGCGGGCGACGGTGCCGGGTCGCCGGCGGTCATCAAGTACAGGTTGCCGAGGATCCCGTCGAGGAACGCCGCCTCGGCCTCGGGATCCCAGTCGAGCGCGTCCAGGTCGAGCGTCCCGGACCCGTCGCCGCCGGCGATGGCGTCGACCAGTCCGCCCAGGTCGGGGGTGCCGGCATCGGCGATCACCGCCTCCAGGGCCGAACGCCACACGCCCAGCACGTCCTGCGGGGATCCCCCGGTGAGCAGCGCCAGGTCGTCGCCCGCCCGGACGGTGCCCTCCTCCTCGTCGACGACCTCGACCAGCCCGGCGTCCACGGCGATCCGCCATGCCTCACTGGCCTCGGCGTCGGCGTCCTCACCGCTCAGCCCCAGCGCCTCGGCCGCGGCGGGCAGCTGCTCGTCGACCAGTCCGCCTCCGGCGTCGACGCGGGCCTCTGGCCCGGCCCAGCGGGCGAGCCGTGCGGCGCGGGAGAGCAGCGGCGTGGAGAGCGCATCGCGCGCCAGCTCCGCTTCGGGGTGCAGTAGCACCGGCGGCAAGGTGGAGCTGTCTGACATCGGCTGGTTCTCCTAAGGCGCCTTCTGAGACTCAGTCGCCAGCCTAGACGGATTTCCACCCATGCCGCCCACTTCATCTCCTCATCGGTGACGGCGCATGGCCGAAACCTTGACAAGTGCCCTGACCTGGCTGGACATTGACGCGCGTAGAAGTTGACGGACCGCCCGATTTCTACGCGCGTCACCACCCTCGTCCCGGCGCTCCACACATCCCCCGGAGGGATCCACGTTGCCGAGCAAGTCGTCCTCCCGTCTGGCCGCGCTCACCGTCGCAGCGGTGTGCACCGCGGCGCCCCTCGCCCTGCCGGCCCCGGCGCACGCCGACTCCGTGCGCATCCATGACCTGCAGGGCACCACCCGCATATCCCCCTACGCGGGTCAGCAGGTCACCGGCGTGACCGGAATCGTCACCGGCGTCCGCACCTACGGCTCCTCCCGCGGCTTCTGGATCCAGGACCCGGACCCGGACGCCGACCCGGCCACCAGCGAGGGCATCTTCGTCTTCACCAGCTCCACCCCCAAGGGTGTCGCCGTCGGCGACGCCGTGACGGTCTCCGGCACGGTCACCGAGTACGTGCCGGGCGGCACCGCCTCCGGGAACCAGTCCGTCACCGAGATCACCCGGCCCGCCTTCACGGTCACCTCCTCCGGCAACCCGCTCCCGGCGCCCACGGTGATCGACGCCCGCAGCGTCCCCTCCGCCTACACCGCCAACGGCTCGCTCAACGCCCTCCCCCTCCGCCCAGGCACCTACGCCCTGGACCACTACGAGTCCCTGGAGGGCATGAACGTCCAGGTCCGCGACACCCGCGTGGTCGGCGCGACCGACCCGTACACCGAGCTGTGGGTCACGGTGAAGCCCTGGGAGCACCGCAACCGCCGGGGCGGCACGGTCTACGGCTCCTACGACTCCCAGAACACCGGCCGCGTGCAGATCCAGTCCCTGGGCCCCGCCGCCGACTTCCCGGACGCGAACGTCGGCGACCGCCTGACCGGCCCCACCACCGGCCCCCTGGACTTCAACCAGTACGGCGGCTACACCCTGGTCGCGCGCGAGCTGGGCACCCTGGAGTCCCGCGGCCTGCAGCGCGAGACCACCCGCAGGCAGTCCAAGCACGAACTGGCCGTCGCCACCTACAACGTCGAGAACCTCGACCCGGGCGACAGCACCTTCGCCGCTCACGCCGACGCGATCGTGAACAACCTGCGCTCGCCCGACATCGTGTCCCTGGAGGAGATCCAGGACAACAACGGCTCCACCGACGACGGCACCGTGGCGGCCGACCAGACCCTCACCAGGCTCGTCGACGCCATCGAGGCGGCCGGCGGCCCCCGTTACGAGTGGCGCGCGATCGACCCCGCCGACAAGGCCGACGGCGGCGAGCCCGGCGGCAACATCCGCCAGGCCTTCCTCTTCAACCCCGAGCGCGTCTCCTTCGTGGACCGCCCCGGCGGCGACGCCACCACGCCCGTCGGTGTCACCAAGGTCCGCGGCAAGGCCGCCCTCACCCACTCCCCCGGCCGCGTCGACCCCACCTCCGCGGCCTTCACCGACAGCCGCAAGCCCCTCGCCGGCGAGTTCACCTTCCGGGGCCGCACGGTCATCGTGATCGCCAACCACTTCTCCTCGAAGGGCGGCGACCAGAGCCTCACCAGCCACAACCAGCCGCCGGCCCGCTCCTCGGAGACCCAGCGCCACCTCCAGGCCAAGGCGGTCCACGACTTCACCGCGAAGATCCTCAAGACCCAGAAGAACGCGAACGTCATCGCCCTGGGCGACATCAACGACTTTGAATTCTCCGAGACGACCAGAATCCTCGAAGGAGAGAACACGCTCTGGTCGGCGATCAAGTCCCTTCCCAGGAGCGAGCGTTACTCCTACGTCTACCAGGGCAACAGCCAGGTCCTCGACCAGATCCTGATCAGCCCGTCCATCCGCAGCTTCTCCTACGACAGCGTGCACATCAACGCCGAGTTCCACGACCAGATCAGCGACCACGACCCGCAGATCCTGCGCTTCCGCCCGTAGCAGGGCGCACCCGCCCGCGGCGGGCAGGGGACGGGGCGGTGGTGTCCGCCCGCAGCGGCTGGCGCGTCCACACCACCGCTTCTCGAGCGGCCGATTCCGCGCCAGAGCCAGGACGGACACCACGGCCCCGGCCCCGGCTCACCCACCCACCGTGGGCGCTACGCGCACCCCACCGGACCCGCGGTTGCGCCGCAGGCATCTTCACGCGCACCCCCACCGGGCCGCACCGGACCGAACTGCACCGGCCGACCTGAACTGCACCAGCCGACCCGAACTGCACCGGCCCAAATCCCCAAAGGGCACCTACCGATGCCGCGCATACCACCGATGCGCATACGACTGCTGGTGCCCCCCATGCCGCCGCATCACAACCCCCGCCGCCACAACCGCCCCCGCCGCAACCCCGGCGATCATCACCGGCTTGGACGCCTGCGACGCACTGCTCCGCAGCTGCACCCCCATCGCCCCGGCCTTGTCCCGCCAGTCCTCAGCCCGGGCCTTGGCCCGCCCCTTGACGTCCAGCTTCCCGGCCAGCTCCTCCACCGTGTCACCGAGGTCGTGCCGCGTCTGCTCGATCTCCCGCCGCAGCTCGTCCGGCCCCTTGGCCCCCCGCCCGGCCCCAGCGTCCCGAGTCGTCATCGGTGTGCCCTTCCCTTGATCTCCTCGACATCGGCCTTCACGCTGTCCATCGCCCGCTGCGGCTTCGGCGGCGTGGCCCGCCGCAACTGCCCACGCCCGGCCATGGCCAGCACGCCCGCGATCACGAACAGCAGCGCGGTGACGATCAGCGCCGCCGCCCACACCGGCACGACCAGCGACAGCGCCGCCGCCCCCGTACCGGCCGCCGCGAGCAGCCCCGCGTAGGCGAACGCACCCGCCGCTCCCAGCATCCCGCCACCCATACCGGCACGGCGGCCCTTGTCGGCCAGTTCCGCCTTGGCGAGGGCGACTTCCTGCCGTACCAGCTTCGAGAGCTGCTCGGCAGCCTGCGTCACGAGCTCACCCACGTTGTGCTCGTCGCGCACCGGCCGTTGGTCGATGGTCCCGGTCACGGTGGCCTCCTCTCGGTCGGGAGCACCCCGAGTACCCCCACCGGCCCACCATTACTCCCGGCTACCCCCGCCCCACCCGCAGGCACGACCCGGCACCGCCCGGCACCGCACCCGCGGTACCGCCCACCCACCACCCCCAACAATCACTTGCCAATACCCTCAATAAAACATAAGTAGACCTTCACGGTGCCGCCGCCCGACACTACCCCCATGACCGCGATCCCCACCTCGTCCGCCCCCCGCGTCCTCTGCGAGACCCAGCACCCGTCCGGCGATGTGACGTGCCCGAGTCTGACCGGCGCACGGTACGAGCTCAAAACCTCTACGGCTCGCTCGAGCCCCACTGTCTCCTGACCGGTTCGCCGCGTGAGCCCAAGACGGCGTCGACAGATCCTGGCAAGCGGCTCTGAACCCAAGGCCTCGTCCCAGACGATGCCAACGCCACCGCCGCGCAAGGCGGCACTGGCCAAGGCCGCCACATCCGAGCCGTCCCGGAGGAGGTCGGCTATCTGGTCCTGCTCCATGTCGACTCCGGGACGACACTGATGGCTGACATCCGATCCTGACATCAACGGTCCCGCACGTCAGCGCTCGCGCCCGAGACCAGCCAGCCCGGCCAGGACCGAGCACGTCGGGACGGGGCCCGAGGCCGTTCTGGATCACGAGCGCCCTCCCGGGCCGTCCGCGGACCTGGAAGGGCGCTCGAAGCTCCCGTCGGGGGAAACCCGGCGGTGAACGTCAGTTGTGGCTGTGCAGGACCTCGTTCAGGCCGCCCCAGACCGCGTTGTTCGGCCGGGCCTCCACCGTGCCGGTGACCGAGTTGCGGCGGAAGAGGATGTTGGAGGCGCCGGAGAGTTCGCGGGCCTTGACGATCTGGCCGTCGGGCAGGGTGACCCGGGTGCCGGCGGTGACGTAGAGGCCCGCCTCGATGACGCACTCGTCGCCCAGGGCGATGCCGACGCCCGCCTCGGCGCCGACCAGGCAGCGCTCGCCGATGGAGATGATGACGTTGCCGCCGCCGGACAGCGTGCCCATGGTGGAGGCGCCGCCGCCGATGTCGGAGCCGTCGCCCACGACGACACCGGCCGAGATGCGGCCCTCGACCATCGACGTGCCGAGCGTGCCGGCGTTGAAGTTGACGAAGCCCTCGTGCATCACGGTGGTGCCCTCGGCGAGGTGCGCGCCGAGGCGGACGCGGTCGGCGTCGGCGATGCGCACGCCCTTGGGGACCACGTAGTCCGTCATGCGCGGGAACTTGTCGATCGAGGTCACCTGGAGGTGCAGGCCCTCGGCGCGGGCGTTGAGGCGCACCTTCTCGATGTCGTCCACCGGGACCGGGCCCAGCGAGGTCCACGCGACGTTGGCGAGGTGGGCGAAGATGCCGTCCAGGTTCTGGCCGTGCGGCTTGACCAGGCGGTGGGACAGCAGGTGCAGGCGCAGGTAGACGTCGTGGGCGTCGACCGGCTTCTCGTCGAGTGAGGAGATGACCGTGCGGACCGCCACGACCTCGACGCCGCGCCGGGCGTCCGGGCCGATCGCCGCCGTGGCGCCGCCGCCGAGCAGTTCCGCGGCACGCTCGGCGGAGAGCCGCTCGGTGCCGGAGGGGCCGGGCTCGGCGACCAGCTCGGGCGCGGGGAACCAGGTGTCGAGAACGGTGCCGTCGGCGGCGATGGTGGCGAGGCCGGCGGCCACTGCGCCGGTGGTGCTCTGAGCAGTCGTTTCGGTCATGAGGGCAACCTAACGTGACCCCGCCCGCAGGGGCGAACCCGTACGCCTATGTCTCACGTGCCGGGCGGTTCGTCCCGACGGCCGGATGCGGCCTTCAGGGACCTGGCATCGGCGCAGCCCTCTCCCCCGCACCCCGCTTCCACCGCCCGGCCCACAGCACCGCACCCCCGGCCGCCGCGCCCAGCCCCGCACACACCGGCCACAGCAGCCCCGGTGCCGTCTCGTACAGGGCTCCGCCGAGCGGTGCGGCGAGGACGACGCCGCTGATGGACACCCCGGCGTACAGGGACTGGAAGCGGCCCTGGACATGATCCGGTGCCTGGTCGGCGACGTAGGCGGTGGCGGGTGTCTTGTACAGCAGTTCGCCGAGGGTCAGCAGGGTCATCATCGCGACGGCGGTGGCGATGTGGGCGCCGGGCAGCAGCGCGCCGTACCCGGCCGCGACGAGCAGGAGCCCGGTGCCCACGATGGGCAGGGGGGCGCGGCGGCGCAGAGCGAGCGCCGCGGGGAGCTCCAGGCACAGCAGCACCGCGCCGTTGATCGCGAGCAGCGCGCCATAGACACCGACGTCGAGCCCGTGACCGGCGAGGAAGACCGGGAAGGTGGAGTACTGCTGCCGGTAGACGACGTCCGTGACGAGGATCGCGGAGAGCAGCACCAGCACTGCCGGGCGGGCCCGTAGTACCGGCCAGAGGCGAACGTCCTCGCCGGCACTGCCGCGCCCTCCGCCCGCCGTGGCCGTGCCCGTGGTCAGGGCCTGGGCGTCAACCGGCACCATCCGGGCGATCCAGCAGGCGAAGGCGAGGGAGCCGACGCCTTCGGCGACGTAGAGCCAGTCGTACGACAGCCGGGTGGCGACGAGGGCGGCCAGCACCGGGGCGATGGTGAAGCCGCCGTTGCTCGCGGCGCGCACCACGGCGTAGGCCTGCCGCCGGGCGCCCTCGGGGACGACGGTGGCGACGAGCGCGGAGGTGGTGGCGCGCTGCACCCCCGCGGCGTACTGGGCGAGGGGCAGGGCCGCACAGAGCGCGGGGGTGGGCAGCAGGGGCACGGCGGCCAGCAGGCCGCCGCCGGTCGTGGCGGCGGCGAGCAACACGCGCCGGTGTCCGCATTTGTCCCCGTACCAGCCGCCGGTGAAGTTGCCGGCGACCAGTCCGGCTCCCCCGATGCCGCTGAGCAGGCCCGCCGCTCCGGTGCCGAGCCCGCGCGGCCCGGTCAGGTAGAGGAAGAGGTAGGCGAAGCTCACGCTCACGACCATGTTGACGAAATGGCCCGCGGCCAGCAGCCATACCGTGCGCGGTACGTCCCTCAGCCCACCCACCTGAATCCCCCTGCACCCCGAGTGAGTTCCTTTTGGGAACGGACTATGTCAGCAGCCTCGGGTCAACGGCCGACACCGGCCGCCGAGCCGAGGGAGGAACGCGCTCATGGCCCGCAGAACGAGCCTGGGGGACGACGACTGCGCCATCGCACAGGCCCTGGACGTGGTCGGCGACTGGTGGACGCTGCTGATCGTGCGGGACACCGCCCGCGGGGTGCACCGTTTCGACCAGCTCCAGCGCGAACTGGGCCTGTCGCGCAAGGTGTTGACGGAGCGGCTGCGGCTGCTCGTGGAGGCGGAGGTGCTCACGCGCGTGCCCTATCAGGACCGTCCCGTACGTCATGAGTACCGGCTCACCCCGCGGGGCCGCGCCCTGCTGCCGGTACTGGTCGCCCTGCAGGACTGGGGCGACACCTGGGTGCTCGGCGACGGCGACACCACCGCCACGGCGGCGGAGGCGTCGGCGGAGGCGCGCCGGGTGCACAACCTGCTCGGCACCCGTGTCCCCGAGCTGCACCTGACGGACGACGAGGGCGCGTTGCGCGACCCGGTCGGCGCGGACACGCCCTACACCGTCCTGTACTGCTTCCCCGGCGCCTACGCCCGCCCCGAGGCGTACCCGCCCGGCTGGTCGGAGATCCCCGGCGCGCGCGGCTGCACCCTGGAGTCCTGCACCTTCCGCGACCGCCGCGCCGAGTTCGCCGGCGCCGGAGCCACCGTGCACGGGGTGTCCACGCAACGGCCCGACGAGCAGCGGGCGTTCGCCGCGAAGGAGGGGCTGGGCTTCCCGCTGCTCTCCGACGCCGGGCTTGCGTTGATCACCGCGCTGCGGCTGCCGACGTTCCGTGCGGGCGGCGTGACCCGGATCAAGCGGCTGACGCTGGTGGTGGACCGCGAGCGGGTGGTGCGGCATGTGCAGTACCCGGTCACGGACATCGCGGGGAGCGTCGCGGCGGCGCTGGAGGAGGTGCGCCGCCTCAGCTCGCCCGCTGAGCGGGCGGAATGATGCGCCGGAGCATCTCGCGGGCCCAGGCCTCGTCGTAGGGGGTGTCCGTGAGCAGGACCTGGAGGCAGATGCCGTCCATCAGGGCGACCAGGGCGCGGGCGGTCACCGGGTCGGTGCGGTGGGAGAGGAGGTCGGTGACGCCCTGGCACCACTCGGCGGCCACCGGGCGCAGGGCGGGGCGGCGCAGGGCGGCCAGGTACAGCTCGTATTCGAGTTCGACCCCCGTGCGTTCGCCCGCGAGCCATTCGCCCATCACGGCGGCGAGTCCGGCCGCCAGGTCGGTGCGCGGGTCAAGCAGGCCGGCGTGTGCGGCGACCACGTTGGCGAAGCCCTCGTTGGCCTGGCGGAGTGCGGCGACCAGCAGTTCGTCGAGGGTGGCGAAGTGGTACGTGGTGGAGCCCAGCGGGACGTCGGCCTCGGCGGCGACGCTGCGGTGGCTCAGGCCCGCGATGCCCTTCTTCCCCACGACCCGGATCGCCGCGTCGATGATCCGCTGCCGTCGCTCGGGGTCGTAGCGCCGTGCGCGGGGTGCGGCCATCAGTGCGCGCCCCCGAGATTGAGCACCACCACACCGACGATGATCAGTGCGATGCCGAGGGCCTTGGCGGTGGTGAGCCCCTCGCCCAGGAACACGATGCCGATGGTGGCGATGGCGGCGGTACCGACGCCGGCCCAGATCGCGTAGGCCGTGCCGACGGCGACCGTCCGCAGGGTCTGGGCCAGCAGGGCGAAGGAGATGACATACCCGAGGAGGGTCAGCAGTGAGGGACCGAGCCTGCTGAAACCGTCGCTGTACTTCATGGCGGTGGTCGCACCGACCTCGGCGGCGATGGCTCCGGCCAGGAGCAGATATCCCATGTGTACAAGCGTACATAACGGCGCCCGGGAAGGCAGCGGAAACGGCTCGGCAACGCAGGAGCGGCGGTACCCGTCCCAGGGGTACCGCCGCTCCTGAAGAGAACTGACCTGAAGAGAGCTGAAAAGAAGCCGAGGCGGCTCAGACGTTGAAGCCGAGCGCCCGCAGCTGCTCACGGCCGTCGTCCGTGATCTTGTCGGGGCCCCACGGCGGCATCCAGACCCAGTTGATGCGCAGGTCTTTGACCAGCCCCTCCGTGGCGGACTTGGCCTGGTCCTCGATGACATCGGTCAGCGGGCAGGCCGCCGAGGTCAGGGTCATGTCGACGGTCGCCACATTGGAGTCGTCGATGTGGATGCCGTAGATGAGGCCGAGGTTGACGACGTCGATGCCCAGCTCGGGGTCGACGACGTCCATCAGGGCCTCACGGAGTTCCTCCTCCGAGGCGGGCTTCATCTCCACGGTCTCGCTCATGCCGTAGTCCTTTCGGCGTCGGCGCCCAGCGCCTGGGCCGTCGCGTCCTTCCACGCCATCCAGCTCAGGAGGGCGCACTTGACCCGGGCGGGGTACTTGGAGACACCGGCGAACGCCACGGCGTCCTCCAGGATGTCCTCCATCGCGTCGTCGGGCTCGATCTTTCCCTTGGACTGCATCAGCTCCAGGAAGGTCTCCTGGATGCGCTGTGCCTCGGCCAGGTCCTTGCCGACCAGGAGCTCGTTCAGCACGGAGGCCGAAGCCTGGCTGATGGAACAGCCCTGGCCCTCGTACGAGACGTCGCTGATCGTCGTGCCGTCGTACTTCACCCGCAGCGTGATCTCGTCGCCGCACGTCGGGTTGACGTGGTGCACCTCGGCGTCGCCATCCCGAAGACCCCGGCCGTGCGGGTTCTTGTAATGGTCCAGGATGACGTCCTGGTACATGGAGTCCAGCTTCACGCCTCAGCCCCTCATCCGAAGAAGTTCCGTACGTGCTCCAGGCCGTCGACCAGGGCATCGACCTCGGCCGGCGAGGAGTACAGATAGAACGACGCTCGCGTGGTCGCAGGAATTCCGTAGCGGAGGCAGACCGGGCGGGCGCAGTGGTGGCCGACGCGGACCGCGATGCCCTGCTCGTCGAGGACCTGGCCCACGTCGTGCGGGTGGATGTCGCCGAGGGTGAAGGAGATCGCGGCGCCCCGGTCCTCGGCCGTGGCGGGGCCGATGATGCGCAGGTCGGGGACCTCCGCCAGGCGCTTCACCGCATACTCGGTGAGGGCCTGCTCATGGGCGAGGATCTTGTCCATGCCGATCGACGTCAGGTAGTCGATCGCGGCGCCGAGACCGACCGCCTGGGCGATCGGGGGCGTGCCCGCCTCGAACTTGTGCGGGGCGGGGGCGTAGGTCGAGGACTGCATGGAGACGGTCTCGATCATCTCGCCGCCGCCGAGGAACGGCGGCAGGTCCTCCAGCAGCTCCTGGCGGCCCCAGAGCACGCCGATGCCGGTCGGGCCGCACATCTTGTGGCCGGTGAAGGCCACGAAGTCGGCCTGCAGCGACTGCACGTCCAGCGGCATGTGCGGGGCGGCCTGGGAGGCGTCGATGCAGACCAGCGCGCCGACCTCCTGGGCGCGGCGCACGATCGCCTCGACCGGGTTGACCGTGCCCAGGATGTTGGAGACCAGCACGAAAGAGACGATCTTCGTCTTCTCGGTGATGATCTCGTCGATGTTGCTCAGGTCGAGGCGGCCGTCGTCGGTGAGGCCGAACCACTTCAGCTTCGCGCCGGTGCGCTGCGCCAGCAGCTGCCACGGCACGATGTTGGAGTGGTGCTCCATCTCCGTGATGACGATCTCGGTCTCGGAGTCCACCCGGTACGGTTCGTCGGCCCAGCCGAGCATGTTGGCCACGAGGTTGAGCGACTCGGAGGCGTTCTTGGTGAAGATCACCTCGTCGCGGCTGGGCGCGTTGATGAACGCGGCCACCTTGTCGCGCGCGCCCTCGTACAGCGCCGTGGCCTCCTCGGCGAGGACGTGCACGCCACGATGGACGTTGGCGTTGTGCTGCTCGTAGTACTCGGAGAGCACGTCGAGCACCTGGCGCGGCGTCTGCGAGGTCGCCGCGTTGTCCAGGTACACGAGCTTCTTGCCGTCGTGGACCTGGCGGTCCAGCACGGGGAAGTCCTTACGGATCGCCTCGGTGTCGAGGAGGCCCGGCAGCTGTGTCACGCGGATGCGCCACCCTTCGTGTATGCCTCGTAGCCCTCGGCCTCCAGCTTGTCGGCGAGCTCCGGGCCACCGGACTCGGCGATGCGGCCGTCGGCGAACACGTGGACCTGGTCGGGCTTGATGTAGCGCAGGATGCGCGTGTAGTGCGTGATCAGCAGGGTGCCGACCTCGCCGGTCTCGCGGACGCGGTTGACGCCCTCGGAGACGACCCTCAGCGCGTCGACGTCGAGGCCGGAGTCGGTCTCGTCGAGGATCGCGATCTTCGGCTTGAGCAGCTCGAGCTGAAGGATCTCGTGCCGCTTCTTCTCACCGCCGGAGAAGCCCTCGTTGACGTTGCGCTCGGCGAAGGAGGGGTCCATGTTGAGGCGCTCCATGGCCTCCTTGACCTCCTTCACCCAGGTGCGCAGCTTGGGGGCCTCGCCGCGGATGGCGGTGGCGGAGGTGCGCAGGAAGTTGGAGACGGAGACGCCGGGGACCTCGACCGGGTACTGCATGGCGAGGAACAGGCCGGCGCGGGCCCGCTCGTCGACGGACATCTCCAGGACGTCCTCCCCGTCGAGGGTGACGGTGCCCTGCGTGATCGTGTACTTGGGGTGACCCGCGAGGGAGTAGGCGAGGGTCGACTTGCCCGAGCCGTTGGGGCCCATGATGGCGTGCGTCTCGCCCTGCTTCACGGTGAGGTCGACGCCCTTGAGGATCTCCTTCGTGGCGTTGTCGGCCTCGACGGTGACGTGCAGGTCTCGGATTTCAAGCGTTGCCATGGGTGCCTCAGGACTCCTGGGTGAGGGAGACGAGCACGTCGTCCCCTTCGATCTTTACGGGGTATACGGGGACGGGGCGCGTCGCCGGGAGGGCGTCGGGCTTGCCGGAACGGAGGTCGAATCGCGAGCCGTGCAGCCAGCACTCGATGTGGCAGTCGTCCACCTCGCCCTCCGAGAGGGAGACGTTCGCGTGCGAGCAGATGTCGTAGATCGCGAACACCTCGCCCTCGGTGCGCACGAGGGAGACCGGCGTGCCGTCGAGTTCCACCCGCTTCGGGGTGTCCTCCTCCAGCTCGCTCAGCGCGCAGACTCGTTGGAAGGTCATGCGACCGACGCCTCCAGCTCCTCCTCGATCTTGGCGATCAGGCGCTCCTCGATGTCGGGGACGCCGATCTGCTGCACGAGCTCCGCGAAGAAGCCGCGGACCACCAGACGGCGCGCCTCGTGCTCGGGGATGCCGCGTGCCATCAGGTAGAAGAGCTGTTCGTCGTCGAAGCGGCCGGTGGCGCTGGCGTGCCCGGCGCCGACGATCTCGCCGGTCTCGATCTCCAGGTTGGGGACAGAGTCGACCCGCGCGCCGTCGGTGAGGACGAGGTTGCGGTTCATCTCGTAGGTGTCGGTGCCCTCGGCCTTGGCCTCGATGAGCACGTCACCGATCCACACCGCGTGCGCGTCGTCGCCCTGGAGCGCGCCCTTGTAGGCGACGTTCGAGCGGCAGTGCGGGGTGTTGTGGTCGACCAGCAGGCGGTGCTCCTGGTGCTGGCCGGCGTCGGTGAAGTACAGGCCGAACAGCTCGGCCTCGCCGCCGGTGCCGGCATAGCGCACCCGCGGGTGCAGGCGGACCAGGTCGCCGCCGAAGGTGACCACCACGGACTTGAAGCTGGCGTCGCGGCCGACCAGGGCGTTGTGCTGGGCGGCGTGCACGGCCTTCTCGTCCCAGTCCTGGACGGAGACGACGGTCAGCTTGGCGCCGTCGCCGAGCAGGAAGTCGGCGTTGGCGGCGAGCACCGCGTCACCGGTGTGGTCGATGACGACCACGGCCTCGGCGAAGGCGCCCAGCTCGATGACCTGGTGGCCGTAGGCGACGCCGCCCTCGCCGTGCACCGCGATGCGGATCGGCTCGGTGAGCACGGTCTCCTTGGGCACGGTCACGACCGAGGCCTGCTCGAAGGAGGAGTAGGCCTGGGCGGCGACGCGGTCCACGGGGGTGCCTGCCTTGCCGATCCGGGGGTCGTCGCGGCCGACGGTCTCGACGGTGACGCCCTCGGGGGCGTCCACGGCGACCTTGACGCCCTCGCCGGTGGCGGTGGCGGTGCCGTCGTGCAGCCCGCGCAGGCGCTCCAGCGGGGTGAACCGCCACTCCTCCTCCCGGCCGTGCGGCACGGGGAAGTCGGCCACGTCGAAGGACGGGGGCGCGCTCATGCGCGTGGCGACGGTCGACTCCGCGGCGACCGCGATCTGGCCCGCCGTGGTGGAACCCACGGGGATGTTCTGAGCCTCAGCCATGGCTGTCGTAGTGCTCGCTTTCCGTTGCGTTGCGATCCTCGGCCCGCCCCGGGAGGCGGGCCGCCTGCTGCTCGGATGACTGACGGGTCAGCCGACCGCGCCTTCCATCTGCAGCTCGATCAGCCGGTTGAGCTCCAGGGCGTACTCCATGGGCAGCTCCTTGGCGATCGGCTCGACGAAGCCGCGCACGATCATCGCCATGGCCTCGTCCTCGCTCAGGCCGCGGCTCATCAGGTAGAAGAGCTGGTCCTCGGAGACCTTGGAGACGGTCGCCTCGTGGCCCATGGACACGTCGTCCTCGCGGACGTCCACGTAGGGGTAGGTGTCCGAGCGGGAGATGGTGTCCACGAGCAGCGCGTCGCACAGCACGTTGGACTTGGAGCCCGGGGCGCCCTCGCCGATCTCGATCAGACCGCGGTACGAGGTACGGCCACCGCCGCGCGCCACCGACTTGGAGACGATGTTGGAGGAGGTGTTGGGCGCCATGTGGACCATCTTGGCGCCGGCGTCCTGGTGCTGGCCCTCGCCGGCGAAGGCGATGGACAGCGTCTCGCCCTTGGCGTGCTCGCCCATCAGGTAGACGGCCGGGTACTTCATGGTCACCTTGGAGCCGATGTTGCCGTCGACCCACTCCATGGTCGCGCCCTCGTAGGCGACGGCGCGCTTGGTGACCAGGTTGTAGACGTTGTTCGACCAGTTCTGGATGGTCGTGTACCGGCAGCGGGCGTTCTTCTTGACGATGATCTCGACGACCGCGGAGTGCAGCGAGTCCGACTTGTAGATCGGCGCGGTGCAGCCCTCGACGTAGTGCACATAGGCACCCTCGTCGACGATGATCAGGGTCCGCTCGAACTGGCCCATGTTCTCGGTGTTGATCCGGAAGTAGGCCTGGAGCGGGATCTCCACATGCACGCCCGGGGGCACGTAGATGAAGGAGCCGCCGGACCACACGGCCGTGTTGAGCGCGGCGAACTTGTTGTCACCGGCCGGGATGACCGTGCCGAAGTACTCCTTGAAGAGCTCCGGGTGCTCCTTCAGCGCGGTGTCGGTGTCCAGGAAGATGACGCCCTGCTCCTCCAGGTCCTCGCGGATCTGGTGGTAGACGACCTCCGACTCGTACTGGGCGGCGACACCGGCGACCAGGCGCTTCTTCTCGGCCTCGGGGATGCCCAGCTTGTCGTAGGTGTTCTTGATGTCCTCGGGCAGGTCCTCCCAGGACTCCGCCTGCTTCTCCGTGGAGCGCACGAAGTACTTGATGTTGTCGAAGTCGATGCCCGACAGGTCCGAGCCCCAGTTCGGCATCGGCTTCTTCTCGAACAGCCGCAGGCCCTTGAGACGGAGCTTGGTCATCCACTCCGGCTCGTCCTTCTTCGCGGAGATGTCCCGGACGACCTCCTCGTCCAGGCCGCGACGTGCCGACGCACCGGCGACGTCCCGGTCGGCCCAGCCGTATTCGTACGTGCCCAGGCCCTCCAGCTCAGGGTGGGCAGTCTCCGTGGGGAGAGTCATGCGGGGTTCCTCCCGGCCGTGCTTGCAGATGCGTTCTCAGGGGCGTGTGAAATCTTGGAAGCTTTCGGGACGAACGTCGTGCAGACGCCGTCGCCGTGGGCGATGGTCGCCAGTCGCTGTACGTGCGTACCGAGAAGCTCGGCGAAAAATTCCGTCTCGGCCTCGCACAGTTGCGGGAACTGCTCGGCCACATGGGCGACCGGGCAGTGGTGCTGGCACAGCTGCTCGCCGACCGGTGCGCTGCGCGCGGTGGCAGCGTACCCGTCCGCGCTGAGCGCCTTGGCCAGGGCTTCGGTGCGCTGCTCGGGCGGCACGGACTCGACCGCCTTGCGGTAGCTGTCGCCCTGGGCGGCGATCCGGGCGCGGGCGAAGGCGGAGATCGCCTCGCTGCCGCCCTCCTTCTCGCCGATCCAGCGCAGGGCGTCGACGGCCAGCTTGTCGTACGACTGGTCGAAGGCGTCCCGGCCGCAGTCGGTGAGGGCGAAGACCTTCGCGGGGCGCCCGCGCGAGCGGGTGCCGTACACGCGCCTCTCGCGCGCCTCCACGACGTTGTCGGCGGCCAGCGCGTCCAGGTGCCGGCGGACGGCTGCCTGGGTCAGCCCGAGGCGCCCGGCCAGTTCGGCGACGGTCGACGGCCCGTGGTCCAGGATGGAACGGGCGACCCGGTTGCGGGTGGACCGCTCTCCGGTCGCCAGTTCCTCGTGGGGAGCCTCGCCGACGTTTTTCACAACGCCATTGTTGCGTAATTCCTCGGAGCCCGGCAAGCGCCGCCCTGAGCGCCCGGTGGTGCGCTGCATCACTTAGGCATACCTAATCCGACCTGCGGAAACGATCTTTGATCGATCATGCGCGTCTCCCGGCAGGGGGTCCGGGACGCCATCGGGGTACGACGGCTGCACCTGCTTCCACCTCGCCGAGTACCGCATCCCCTCCCCCTTGGTGAGCCTGGGCCGCCCCGGGCCCGCGGGCGGGGAGACCGAAAAGGCACCGGCCCCGGGCGAGGAGTTCGAACCCCCCGGTCCTGAGCGGGCTCGCGGCTCCCTAGACTCCTGAGTCATGCGAAACGAGCCCGTGGTCCAGGTCCAGGCCCTGGTGAAGCGGTACGGCCCCAAGACCGCGGTGGACGGCCTCGACCTGGTGGCCGGAGAGGGTGTGACCGCCGTGCTCGGCCCCAACGGGGCCGGCAAGACGACCACGGTCGAGACCTGCGAGGGGTACCGGCGGCCGGACTCCGGCACGGTGCGCGTCCTGGGCCTCGACCCGGTCCGGCAGTCCGCCGAGCTGCGGCCGCGCATCGGCGTGATGCTCCAGTCCGGCGGCGTCTACTCCGGCGCCCGGGCCGAGGAGATGCTGCGGCACGTCGCCCGGCTGCACGCGCATCCGCTGGACGTGGACGCGCTGATCGAGCGGCTCGGGCTCGGCTCGTGCGGCCGGACCAGCTACCGGCGGCTCTCCGGCGGGCAGAAGCAGCGGCTCGCGCTGGCGATGGCCGTGGTGGGCCGCCCGGAGCTGGTGTTCCTGGACGAGCCGACCGCCGGTCTGGACCCTCAGGCCCGCCGCGCCACCTGGGATCTCGTGCGGGACCTGCGCGCCGACGGCGTCTCCGTGATCCTCACCACCCACTACATGGACGAGGCCGAGCAGCTCGCCGACGACGTCGCCATCATCGACGGCGGACGGGTCATAGCCCAGGGCTCCCCGGAGGAGCTGTGCAAGGGCGGCGCGGAGAACACCCTGCGCTTCACCGGCCGCCCCGGGCTCGACGTCGGCTCGCTGCTCAAGGCCCTCCCCCCGGACTCCTCGGCCGCCGAGCTGACCCCGGGCTCCTACCGGGTCGTCGGCAAGGTCGACCCGCAGCTGCTGGCCACCGTGACGTCCTGGTGCGCCCAGCACGGGGTGATGCCGGACAGCATCTCGGTGGAGCGGCACACGCTCGAGGACGTCTTTCTGGAGCTCACCGGCAAGGAGCTGCGTTCGTGACCACGACCACCCCCGGCACCTACGCGCCCAAGCCGGGCGCGGCGCCGCTCGGCCGCATGATCGCGGCGCAGGCGGCGCTCGAGACCAAGATGCTGCTGCGCAATGGCGAGCAGCTGCTGCTGACCGTGGTCATCCCCACGCTGCTGCTGGTGCTGTTCAGCACCGTCGACATCGTGGACACCGGCGAGGGCGAGGCGGTCGACTTCCTCGCCCCCGGTGTGCTGGCGCTCGCCGTGATGTCGACCGCGTTCACCGGCCAGGCCATCGCCACCGGCTTCGAGCGGCGGTACGGCGTGCTGAAGCGGCTCGCCTCCTCGCCGCTGCCGCGCTGGGGGCTGATGACCGCCAAGACGGCGTCGGTGCTGGTCACCGAGGTGCTGCAGATCGTGTTGCTGACGGTGATCGCGCTGATGCTGGGATGGTCGCCGCAGGGCAGTCCGCTCGCGGTGCTGATGCTGCTGGTGCTGGGCACCGCCGCCTTCTCCGGGCTCGGGCTGCTGATGGCGGGCACGCTGAAGGCGGAGGCGACGCTCGCCGCCGCCAACCTGGTCTTTCTGCTGCTGCTCGTCGGCGGCGGGGTCGTGGTGCCGCTGGACAAGTTCCCGGACGCCGCGGCGGACGTCCTCGGGCTGCTGCCGATCTCGGCGCTGTCGGAGGGCCTGCGGGACGTGCTCCAGCACGGGGCCGGAGTGCCCTGGGCGGACCTCGGCATCCTCGCCGCCTGGGCGGTCGCCGGACTCGCCGCGGCCGGGACGTTCTTCCGCTGGGAGTAGGGGGCGAGTGCCGGTGACCGCCCCTCGTGAAAGCGTGCACAGCCGCGCCCTACGATGGGACGCGTGCCAAACGTGACCCGCGCCGACGCCCTCGCGGCCCTGCGCAACCCGCTCGCCTTCATCGCCGCCCGCTGGACCCCGCAGCCCCGGACCGTCCGGCGGGCCGCTCTCGCCGCGCTCGTCATGTCGGTGGTCATCGTGGTCACCGGCGGCGCCGTGCGGCTGACCGGCTCCGGCCTGGGCTGCCCGACCTGGCCCAAGTGCACCGAGGACTCGATCCACAACACGGCCGAGATGGGCATCCACGGCTACATCGAGTTCGGCAACCGGCTGCTGACCTATGTGCTGTGCGCCGCCGTCGGCTGGGCGATCGTCGCCGCGCGGGCCGGGAAGCCGCGCCGGCGGAGCCTGACCCGGCTGGGCTGGGCGCAGTTCTGGATCGTCATGGGCAACGCGGTGCTGGGCGGCATCGTGGTGCTGGTCGGTCTGAACCCGTACACGGTCGCGGCGCACTTCCTGCTCTCCTCGGCGCTGATCGCGGTGGCGACCGTGATGTGGCAGCGCACCCGGGAGGGCGACGAGCCGCCCCGGCCGCTGGTGGGCAAGGCCGTGCAGCAGCTGGTGTGGTGCATGGTCGCCGCCTCCGTGGTGCTGATCGCGGTCGGCACGGTGGTCACGGGCGCCGGCCCGCACGCGGGTGACTCCAGCGAGGTCGAGCGGATGCCGCTGGACTGGGAGACGGTCAGCAAGCTGCACGCCGTGCTGGCGTGGATCGTGGTGACGCTGACCTTCGCGCTGTGGTTCGTGCTGAAGGCCGTGGACGCGCCGAAGGGGCCGTCGGTCAGGACGCGGGAGCTGTTCGTGATCCTGCTCGCGCAGGGCGCCATCGGCTATGTGCAGTACTTCACCGAGCTGCCCGAGGTGCTGGTGGGTGCGCACATGTTCGGCTCGTGCGTCATGTGGATCTGGGTGCTGCGGGTGCTGCTGTCGCTGCGGGAGCGGCCCGCGCCGGCCGCCGAGGCGCCCGGCGCCCCGAGCGCTCAGGCGTCGCTCACCAACGCCTGAGCCCCAGCCCCCTGGGCCCGGTCGTCGCCGGCGCCTGAGCCCCGTCGTGATCAGCGCCAGAGCCCCTCGCACAGGGGCGGTCACTCCAGCCCGTACACCCGCCGCGCGTTGTGCTCCGCCAGCATCTGGGCCACCCGTTGCGCGTCGGACAGGGACCAGGCGCCCTCCGCGACCCAGCCGCCCAGCACCCGGCCGAGCGCCTCACGGAACAGCCGGGCGCCCACCACATGCAGCTCGGGCAGCCCCTGAGCGCCGGTCGAGAAGAGGATCTTGCCGAAGGGGGCCAGCTCCAGGCTCTCCGCCAGGACGCTCGCCGCGCGGGCGCCGGTGCGCACCAGGGCGGCGCCGGTGTCGGCGTAGACGTGCGGGAAGACGCCGGCCAGGTGGGCGGCGTGCCGGTGGTACGGGTAGCCGTGCAGCAGCACCAGGTCGGTGCCGAGGCCCGCGGTGGCCCGTACGAAGTCGGTGAGCAGTGCGGGGTCGGCCCGGTCGGTCCGGGCCCCTGGGGCGCCGAGTCCGGCGTGCAGCTGCAGGGGCAGCCCGGTGGCGAGGGCGCTCCACAGCAGGTGCCGCAGCAGCACCGGGTCGGTCAGCTCGTCCCCGGCGCGGCGTGCGGCCAGCCAGCGTCCGGCCGCGCCGCGCACCTCCCCCGGCCCCGGCGGCTCGGGGGCGAGCGCCAGCCCGTGCCGGACACCGGCGACGGAGGTGAGGGCGACGGCGTGCGCGGCGGCACCGTGCACCGACTCGGCGAGGTTGGCGAGGAAGGACTCGACGGTGCCGGAGGTGTCGGCGACCTGCTCCGCGAGCTGCTCCAGACGGACGATCTCGTGCGCCTCGGCGTCACCGGCGGCGGCCAGTTCGGCCGGGTCGGTGAGGTCGCCGGGCGGTGAGGTGTCGACGAGGTAGGTGGTGATGCCGCTGCCCCGCAGCAGGCGGCGGCCGGCCTCCAGGACGCCCAGCTCGCGGCGCCGGGCCAGGTAGAGGGCGGGCGGGCAGTGCGGCTCCAGGCCCAGCAGCGGCGGGCACCAGCGGCGCACGGCGAAGCCGGTCTGGGTGTCGAAGAGGGTGGTGCCGGGAGCGGGCGGCCCCTCGGTGCGGCTCAGCTGGGCCTCGAAGGTGCCCAGGCCCAGCTCCGTCTTCAGGACGCCGTGACAGTACTGGTCCACCAAGGACGGCGTTTCGATCATCCCGGCTCCCGGCACGGCGCTGCGGTTGCCGTGGTCAACGAGCGAGACCGGGTGTGAGTAGCGCGGGAGTTGCGGCGGATGCGCGCCGGGCGCGGTGCGCGCGCACGATGCGGCCTGTCGTGCGCCCGCCCGCGCCCGTCGTCGGGGACTTTCGCCGGTCAGCCGCCGATCTGCAGGCCGGCCATGCGCTTCCACTCGTAGCGGCCGGTCTCCACCCGGGCGGCGAACTCGCCGTCGAAGGACTCGTGGACGGTGATGCCGGCCTTCTTCACCGCCTTCTCGGCGACGTCGTGGGACGGGGCCACCAGGTCGCCCCAGCGGCCGTCCTGGCCGACCAGGACGATGCGGGCGCCGCGTTCGCCGATGTAGGCGATCTGGCCCTCGGCCCCGCCGTGGGCCTTGGCGAAGGTGCTGATCTGCTTGGCGAGCCGGGTCGCCTTCTGCTCGGCCCTGCGGTCCGCCTGCTGCGTGTCTGCCATGGTCAGGATGCTACCGATCGGTAGATCAATAGGCGACGGGCGAGGTCCGTGGCCTTGGCCACTCGCCTCGCCCGGGTGCCTCGCGGCGGTGGGTCAGCGCAGGAAGGGGTCCACCGCCACCGCCACGAAGAGCAGCGAGACGTAGGTGATCGACCAGTGGAACAGGCGCATCTCCTTGAGCTTGGCGCCGGTCACCTCGGCCTTCGCCCGGTTGAGCAGCGCGTGGGCCTCCCACAGCCACCAGCCGCCCGCGGCCAGCGCGACCGCCGTGTAGAACCAGCCGGTGTAGCCGAGCGGCGTCAGCAGCAGGGAAACGGCGACCATGACCCAGCTGTAGAGCACGATCTGCTTGGCGACCGCCTTGTTGGTGGCGATGACCGGCAGCATCGGCACGCCGACCCGGGCGTAGTCGTCCTTCACCTTCATGGACAGCGGCCAGTAGTGCGGCGGCGTCCAGAAGAACATCACCAGGAAGAGGATGACCGGCGCCCAGGAGAGGGAGTCGGTGACCGAGGACCAGCCGATCAGCACCGGCATGCAGCCGGCGATGCCGCCCCAGACGATGTTCTGCGCGGTGCGCCGCTTGAGGATCATCGTGTAGACGACGACGTAGAACAGCAGTGCGCCGAGGGCGAGCCAGGCGGACAGCCAGTTGACGGTCAGTCCGAACAGCAGGGTGGAGACGACCGCCAGGGTGATGCCGAAGACCAGGCACTCGCGCGGGCTGACCATGCCGGTGACGAGCGGGCGCTGGGAGGTGCGGTCCATCAGCGCGTCGATGTCACGGTCGATGTACATGTTCAGCGCGTTGGCGCCGCCCGCGGACAGGTAACCGCCGATGCAGGTCAGCAGCACCAGGTCCAGGTCGGGCACGCCCTGCTGCGCCAGGAACATCACCGGGACGGTGGTGATGAGCAGCAGCTCGATGATCCGCGGCTTGGTCAGTGCCACGAAGCCCATGACACGGGCCCCCAACGGCCGCCGTGCAGGGCTCGGGCTCGTCCCCAGCAGTCCCGCTGGACGGGATTCAACGGCCGTCACGCACACCCCTACAGAGACATCCCAGCGAGCCCTGCCGTGTGAACAGGCGGTAAAGGCTCGCGCGTACCACGCCACTCTAGACGTTGCCCGGACCCCGGCATTCGCGGGGGTCCGGTCGTGTTGGCGGACACCCTCCGAGGTGCTTGTTCGAGCTCGATTGAGCACGCGGGTGAGCGCGCTCGTATTCATCTGCCGAATGCAGGTCCGACCAAGTCAGGAGGCGGATCGCCGGGACGCCCGGCAGTCTGGAATGACCGGAAGAGCGCGTGTCCTACGGGGGTAGGCTCGACACCGCCGGTGGGCCGTCATCGGCATACGAACATGTGGAGAGGAGCCCTGACTCAGGGTGAGCACCAAGCCGACCACCACAGACCTCGAGTGGACCGAGTTGGACCAGCGGGCCGTGGACACCGCCCGCGTCCTGGCCGCCGATGCCGTACAGAAGGTCGGTAACGGCCATCCGGGTACGGCGATGAGCCTGGCGCCTGCCGCGTACACCCTCTTCCAGAAGGTGATGCGGCACGACCCGGCGGACGCCGACTGGGTCGGGCGGGACCGTTTCGTGCTGTCCGCCGGTCACTCGTCCCTGACCCTGTACACCCAGCTGTACCTGGCCGGTTTCGGTCTCGAGCTGGACGATCTGAAGTCCTTCCGCACCTGGGGCTCGAAGACGCCGGGTCACCCGGAGTACGGGCACACGGTCGGTGTGGAGACCACGACCGGCCCGCTGGGCCAGGGTGTGGCGAACGCGGTGGGCATGGCGATGGCCGCCCGTTACGAGCGGGGCCTGTTCGACCCGGACGCGCCCACCGGCGAGTCGCCGTTCGACCACTTCGTGTACTGCATCGCCGGTGACGGCTGCCTGCAGGAGGGCATCAGCGCCGAGGCGTCCTCGATGGCCGGCCACCAGAAGCTGGGCAACCTGATCCTGCTGTGGGACGACAACCACATCTCGATCGAGGGCGACACCGAGACGGCGGTCTCGGAGGACACCGTCAAGCGCTACGAGGCCTACGGCTGGCATGTGCAGCGCGTGCAGCCGAAGGCCAACGGCGACCTGGACCCGGCGGCGATCTACGCGGCGATCCAGGAGGCGAAGAAGGTCACCGACCGGCCGTCGTTCATCGCGATGCGCTCGATCATCGCCTGGCCGGCCCCGCACGCGCAGAACACCGAGGCCGCGCACGGCTCGGCGCTGGGCGAGGAGGAGGTCGCGGCGACCAAGCGGGTGCTGGGCTTCGACCCGGAGAAGACGTTCGAGGTGGCCGACGAGGTCATCGAGCACACCCGCAGGGCGCTGGAGCGCGGGCGGCAGGCCAAGGCCGAGTGGGAGAAGTCGTTCCAGGAGTGGCGCAGCAACAATCCCGAGCGGGCGGCGCTGTTCGACCGGATGGCCGCCGGTGAGCTGCCCAAGGGCTGGGAGGACAGCATCCCGGTGTTCGAGCCGGGCAAGGCGGTCGCCACCCGTGCCGCCTCCGGCAAGGTGCTGCAGGCGCTGGGCGCGGTGATCCCGGAGCTGTGGGGCGGCTCGGCCGACCTGGCCGGCTCCAACAACACCACGATCGACAAGACGTCGTCGTTCCTGCCGGCGGACAATCCGCTGCCGGAGGCCGACCCGTACGGCCGCACCATCCACTTCGGCATCCGCGAGCACGCCATGGCCGCGGAGATGAACGGCATCGCGCTGCACGGCAACACCCGCATCTACGGCGGCACCTTCCTGGTGTTCTCCGACTACATGCGCAACGCGGTGCGGCTGTCGGCGCTGATGCACCTGCCCGTGACCTACGTGTGGACCCACGACTCGATCGGTCTGGGCGAGGACGGCCCGACCCACCAGCCGGTGGAGCACCTGGCGTCGCTGCGCGCCATCCCGGGCCTGAACATCGTGCGCCCGGCGGACGCCAACGAGACGGCGATCGCCTGGCGGGAGATCCTCAAGCGCTGGACCAAGGAGTTCGGCAAGGGCACCCCGCACGGTCTGGCGCTGACCCGGCAGGGTGTGCCGACCTACGAGCCGAACGAGGGCGCGGCGCGCGGCGGCTATGTGATGTTCGAGGCCGAGGGCGGCGAGCCGCAGGTGATCCTGATCGCCACCGGCTCCGAGGTGCATGTGGCGGTCGAGGCGCGCGAGCAGCTCCAGGCGGCCGGTGTGCCCACCCGGGTGGTGTCGATGCCGTCGGTGGAGTGGTTCGAGGAGCAGGACCAGGGGTACCGGGACAGCGTTCTGCCGCCGTCCGTGAAGGCGCGGGTCGCGATCGAGGCCGGGGTCGGACTGACCTGGCACAAGTACGTCGGCGACGCGGGGCGCATCGTCTCCCTGGAGCACTTCGGTGCCTCCGCCGACGGAAAGGTGCTGTTCAAGGAGTACGGCTTCACGGCCGAGAACGTGGCCGCGGCGGCCCGGGAATCGATCGCCGCGGCTCAGCGCTGACGCTCATATACGACACGTAGGAGATGCAATTTCCATGACAGACGCACTCAAGCGCCTCTCCGAGGAAGGCGTCGCGATCTGGCTGGACGACCTGTCGCGCAAGCGGATCACGTCCGGCAACCTGGCCGAGCTGATCGACCAGCAGCACGTAGTGGGCGTCACCACCAACCCGACCATCTTCCAGAAGGCGATCTCCGAGGGCGACGGCTACGACCAGCAGCTCGCCGACCTCGCCGCGCGGAAGGTCACCGTCGAGGAAGCCGTCCGCATGATCACCACGGCGGACGTCCGGGACGCCGCCGACATCCTGCGCCCGGTGTTCGACGCCACCGGCGGCAAGGACGGCCGGGTCTCCATCGAGGTCGACCCCCGCCTGGCGCACAACACCCGGGCGACGGTCGCCGAGGCCAAGCAGCTGGCCTGGCTGGTGGACCGGCCCAACACCCTCATCAAGATCCCGGCCACCCGCGCCGGCCTGCCGGCCATCACCGAGGTCATCGGCCTCGGCATCAGCGTCAATGTCACGCTGATCTTCTCCCTCCAGCGCTACCGCGAGGTCATGGACGCCTACCTGGCGGGCCTGGAGAAGGCCAAGGCCAAGGGCCTGGACCTGTCGAAGATCCACTCCGTGGCGTCGTTCTTCGTCTCCCGCGTGGACACCGAGATCGACAAGCGCCTCGACGCCCTGGACACGGACGAGGCCAAGGCGCTGCGCGGCAAGGCCGCCGTCGCCAACGCCCGTCTGGCCTACCAGGCGTACGAGGAGGTCTTCTCCTCCGACCGCTGGATGGCCCTGGAGCGCGAGGGCGCCAACGCCCAGCGCCCGCTGTGGGCCTCCACCGGCGTGAAGGACAAGGCGTACCGGCCGACCATGTACGTGGACGAGCTGGTCGCGCCCAACACGGTGAACACCATGCCGGAGGCGACCCTGTTCGCCACCGAGGAGCAGGGCCACATCACCGGCAACACCATCGCCGGCACGTACGAGCAGTCCCGCGCCGCCCTCGACGCGATCGAGCGGCTCGGCATCTCCTACGACGAGGTGGTGCAGGTGCTCGAGGACGAGGGTGTCGACAAGTTCGAGGCCTCCTGGAACGACCTGCTGAAGTCGACCGAGGCGGAGCTGGAGCGCCTCGCCCCCTCGGAGGGCTGAAACCTTGTCACCGCTTTCAGGTCCCGGAGCGAACCCGCTGCGTGACCCGGCGGACCGACGGCTCCCGCGCATCGCGGGGCCGTCGGGCCTGGTCATCTTCGGCGTCACGGGCGACCTGTCCCGCAAGAAGCTGATGCCGGCCGTGTACGACCTGGCCAACCGGGGGCTGCTGCCGCCGGGCTTCTCTCTGGTGGGCTTCGCCCGCCGCGAGTGGCAGCACGAGGACTTCGCCCAGGAGGTCCACGACGCGGTCAAGGAGCACGCCCGCACCCCCTTCCGTGAGGAGGTCTGGCAGCAGCTCATCCAGGGCATGCGCTTCGTGCAGGGCACCTTCGACGACGACGAGGCCTTCGAGCGGCTGCGCGAGACCATCGAGGAGCTGGACAAGGCCCAGGGCACGGGCGGCAACTTCGCCTTCTACCTCTCGGTGCCGCCGCGTTCCTTCCCCGTCGTCATCCAGCAGCTGAAGAAGCACGGCCTCGCCGACCAGACGAACGGCTCCTGGCGGCGCGCGGTCATCGAGAAGCCCTTCGGCCACGACCTGAAGTCGGCCGAGGAGCTCAACGCGATCGTGCACGAGGTGTTCGCCCCGGAGCAGGTCTTCCGCATCGACCACTACCTGGGCAAGGAGACCGTCCAGAACATCCTGGCGCTGCGCTTCGCCAACCAGCTGTTCGAACCGATCTGGAACCGGTCCTATGTGGATCATGTCCAGATCACCATGGCCGAGGACATCGGCATCGGCGGCCGGGCCGGCTACTACGACGGCATCGGCGCCGCCCGCGACGTCATCCAGAACCACCTGCTCCAGCTGCTGGCGCTGACCGCGATGGAGGAGCCCGCCTCGTTCGACGCGGATGCGCTCGCCGCGGAGAAGACCAAGGTGCTGGGTGCCGTGCGGCTGCCGAAGGACCTGGGCCGGGACACCGTGCGCGGGCAGTACTCGGCAGGCTGGCAGGGCGGCACCAAGGTGCGCGGCTATCTGGAGGAGGACGGCATCGACCCGGGCTCCAAGACCGACACCTACGCCGCGATCAAGCTGGGCATCGACAACCGCCGCTGGGCGGGCGTCCCCTTCTATCTGCGCACCGGCAAGCGGCTGGGCCGCCGGGTCACCGAGATCGCGGTGGTCTTCCAGCGGGCGCCGCACTCCCCCTTCGACACCACGGCAACCGAGGAGCTCGGGCAGAACGCCATCGTGATCCGCGTCCAGCCGGACGAGGGGGTCACCGTGCGGTTCGGATCGAAGGTGCCGGGCACGTCGATGGAGATCCGGGACGTGTCGATGGACTTCGCCTACGGCGAGTCGTTCACCGAGTCGAGCCCGGAGGCGTACGAGCGGCTGATCCTGGACGTCCTGCTCGGCGACTCGAACCTCTTCCCGCGCACCGAGGAGGTCGAGCTGTCCTGGAAGATCCTCGACCCGATCGAGGAGTACTGGGACCGCCATGGCAAGCCCGCCCAGTACCCGGCCGGTACGTGGGGGCCCGCCGAGGCGGACGAAATGCTCGAGCGAGACGGACGGAGCTGGCGCCGGCCATGAAGATAGACCTCACGGACACCACGGCCAGCAAGATCAACAAGGCGCTGGTGCAGGGCCGCCGCGCCATCGGCACCCCGGCCGTCGGCATGGTGCTGACGCTGGTCATCGTGACGGACGAGGAGAACGCCTACGACGCGCTGAAGGCGGCGAGCGACGCCTCGCACGAGCATCCCTCGCGCACCCTGGTGGTGATCAAGCGCGTCTCCCGCTCGCCGCGCGACCGCACCCAGTCCCGGCTGGACGCCGAGGTGCGGGTGGGGGCGGACGCGGGCACCGGCGAGACGGTGGTGCTGCGGCTGTACGGCGAGGTGATCGACCACGCCCAGTCGGTGGTGCTGCCGCTGCTGCTGCCGGACGCGCCGGTGGTGGTGTGGTGGCCGGTCAACGCGCCGCTGAACCCGGCCGCCGATCCGCTGGGTGCGCTGGCCCAGCGCCGGGTGACCGACACCTACGCCTGCGAGCAGCCGGTGCGGGAGCTCGCGGCCCGCGCGGAGGCCTACACGCCCGGTGACACGGACCTGTCGTGGACCCGGATCACTCCCTGGCGTTCGATGCTGGCCGCCGCCCTGGACCAGGTGAACTGCAAGGTGCTGGGCGTCGAGGTGGAGGGCGAGGAGTTCAACCCGAGCTGCGAGCTGCTGGCGATGTGGCTGGCGGACCGGCTGGACGTGCCGGTGAAGCGGTCGCTGTCCAGCGGGCCCGGGCTGACCGCGGTCCGCATGGACACCGACTGCGGGCCGATCGTGCTCGACCGGGCGGACGGCGCGCTGGCGACGCTGTCCATCCAGGGTCAGCCCAAGCGGGCGGTGGCGCTCAAGCGCCGGGACACCGCGGAGCTGATCGCGGAGGAGCTGCGGCGCCTCGACCCGGACGACACGTACGCCTCGGCGCTGCGCTACGGCGTGGAGCGCCTGAAGACGGCCGGGGACGATTCCCCCTCTCTGTCGCCCTCTCTCTCGGGCGCCGAGCCGCCCAAAGGAGAAGGGGCGGGAGAAGCGACAGGAGAAAGGGCAGGAGAAAGGGCAGGAGAAGGGCCCGGAGAAGGGGCCGGTCAAGGCGGACGGGAAGCGGACGCCGCACCCGTCGAGACGGCTGCGAAAGCTCCCGCGGCCGAGGCGACGGACGAGGCGCCGGTGAAGAAGGCGGCGGCGCAATGAGTCAGGCACCGCAGCTGGTCGTGCACCGCGACAAGGAGCTGATGGCGCAGGCCGCGGCGGCACGGCTGATCACCCGGATCGTCGACGCGCAGAGCTCACGGGGTTCGGCGTCGGTGGTCCTGACCGGCGGGCGCAACGGCAACGGCCTGCTGGCCGCGCTGGCGGCGGCGCCCGCCCGGGACGCGATCGACTGGGGCCGGCTCGATCTGTGGTGGGGCGACGAGCGGTTCCTGCCGGAGGGCGACCCGGAGCGCAACGTCACGCAGGCGCGTGAGGCGTTGCTCGACTCGGTGCCGCTGGATCCGAAGCGGGTGCATGCGATGCCGGCGTCGGACGGGCCGTACGGCAACGATGTGGACGCGGCGGCGGCCGCGTACGCGGAGGAGCTGGCGCGGGCGGCGGGCCCGGAGAACCACGGTCCCGTCCCCACCTTCGACGTCCTGATGCTGGGCGTCGGCCCGGACACGCACGTGGCCTCCCTCTTCCCCGAGCTCCCCGCGGTCCGCGAGACCGAGCGCACGGTGGTAGGCGTCCACGGCGCCCCCAAACCACCCCCCACCCGCATCTCCCTCACCCTCCCGGCCATCCGGTCCGCCCGCGAGGTCTGGCTCCTCGCCGCGGGCGAGGACAAGGCCCAGGCCGCGGCCATCGCCCTCTCCGGCGCGGGTGAGATCCAGGCCCCGGCAGCAGGCGCCCGCGGCAAGACCCGCACCTTGTGGCTCCTGGACGCGGCAGCGGCATCCCAGTTGCCGAGGTCCCTGTACCCCCCGGCGTCACCGTAAGGTTCTCGCCCCCTCCGCCCCTACCCGTTCCCGTCCCCGGGGGGCTCCGCCCCCGGACCCCCACTTCGGGGCTTTCGTCCCGGACGCCACTTGGGGCTGCGCCGTGGCTCCCCGCCTCGGG
>NZ_BAAAIZ010000038.1:0-10887 GCF_039526425.1 Streptomyces thermospinosisporus | reverse complement strand
GAGGTCAGCCCGCCCGGTGTCAGAGATACCGCAGTTGGCCTCGCGCGCTGGGAAAACTCAGGGTGGGCAGAGCCTGCAGATCTGGACGGAACGGGCAGGAGCCCGGTCCTCCGGCGTTGGGGTGGCCGAGAGGACCGGGCGGTGCCCCCGGGGACCGGAGGGGTGGACGGGGAAGTTGGTCCCTCCGGTGGTGGAGAGGCCCGGGGGGCGGGCCGGAGGGGGCGGGGCGGGGAGTTGGTCCCTCCGGCGCGTTGAAGGGTGGGGGCCCGGGGGCGGAGCCCCCGGGGACGGGGATGGGTAGGGCGGAGGGGGCGAAGAAGCCCCGCGCGAGCCCTACTTGACGGAGCCTGCCATCACCCCCTGGACGAAGTGGCGTTGGAAGGCGAAGAAGACGACGACCGGGATCACCAGGGAGAGGAACGCTCCCGGAGCCAGGACGTCGATGTTGCTGCCGAACTGGCGGATCTGGGACTGGAGCGCCACGGTCAGCGGCTGCGACGAGCTGTCGGCGAAGAGCAGCGCCACCAGCATGTCGTTCCACACCCACAGGAACTGGAAGATGGCGAGGCTGGCGATCGCCGGCCGGCCCACCGGAAGCACCAGCCGGGTGAAGATGCGCCACTCGCTGCCGCCGTCCATCCGCGCGGCCTCCAGCATCTCCTTGGGGATCTCCGCGAAGTAGTTCCGCAGCAGGAACACCGCGAAGGGCAGGCCGTACGCCACGTGGAACAGCACCACGCCGGGGATCGTGCCGAACAGGCCGAGCTGCCCGAACAGCTTGGCGACCGGCAGCAGACCGATCTGCACCGGGACCACCAGCAGCGCGACCACCACCAGGAAGACGGAGTCGCGGCCGGGGAAGTCCAGCCAGGCGAAGGCGTATCCGGCGAGCGCCGCGATGACCACCACCAGCACGGTGGCCGGCACCGAGATCAGCACGGTGTTCCAGAACGCCTGGGTCATGCCGGAGTTGTCCAGCAGCGCCGAGTAGTTGTCGAAGGACAGCTGCCCCGGGGCGGTGAACACCGTCCACCAGCCGCCCTTGGCGGTGTCCTCCGCGGAGCGCAGCGAGGAGAGGAACAGCCCGGCCAGCGGGGTCATCCAGACCAGGCCGATCACGACCAGGAACGCCTGCACCATCGCGCTGCTCAGGCCGCGCCGGATCGTCTTCATCGCTGACTCCTTCGGAAACGGCGGACGTTGAAGACCATGGCCGGGATCACCAGGAGCAGCAGCAGCACGCCGAGGGCGCTGCCGAGGCCCTGGTTGTTGCCACCGCCGAACGACACCAGCCACATCTGGGTGGCGAGCACGGTCGCGTCCTCCTGCACGGGGCCGGGGGCGATGATGTAGACGAGGTCGAAGACCTTCATCACATTGATCACCAGGGTGACGAAGACGACGGTGAGCACCGGCGCGAGCAGCGGTACAGTGATCTTGCGGAAGATCTGCCACTCGTTGGCACCGTCCATCCGGGCCGCCTCCAGGGCGTCACGCGGCAGGGTGGACAGGCCCGCGCCGATCAGGACCATGGCGAAGCCGGTCCAGATCCACAGGTAGGCGCCGATGATCGCCGGGGTGACGAGGGTGGGGCCCAGCCAGGAGATGCCGTCGTAGGGCTGCTCGAAGTTGTCCTTGGGCAGCTTGAGGGTGTACGAGCCGTCCTTCAGGCCGGTGAAGCGGAAGGAGCCGTCGGCGGCGGTGGTGGTGCTCGCGACGGTCTTGCCGCCCTGGACCGCCTCGACCTTCATGCCGGGCAGGCCGCTCTCGCGGGAGTCGACCACTCCGGGCTTGCCGCCGCCGCCGGGCGTGAAGTCGAGGTAGACCACGCCGCGCACCTCGTCGGCGCCGGCCTCCCGGGCGGCCGCCTCCTTGGCGGGCTCGGCGTCGCCGGGCAGGTCCTTGGGGGCGACGCCGACCAGGCCGAGCGCGGTGGTGGAGCCGGGCGAGACCTGGGAGCCGGTGACGTAGGAGCCGTCCTTCTGCTGGTTCAGGCCCTGCCCGTCACGGGCGCGTGCCGTCGGGTACTCGGAGCCCTCGTCGAAGGCGTCGTGGATCGACACGGCCGCCGCGTTGAGGACGCCCTTGTCGGGGTCCTCGTCGTAGGCGAGCCGGAAGATGATGCCGGCGGCCAGGAAGGACACCGCCATCGGCATGAACAGCAGCAGCTTGAAGGCGGTGGCCCAGCGGATCTTCTCCACCAGCACGGCCAGGATGAGGCCGAGACCGGTGAGCAGGGTGGGCGCGACCACGACCCAGATGGCCGTGTTGCGGATGGCCTTCAGGGTGGTCGGGTCGCGGAACATCTCGGCGTAGTTCTCGCCGCCCACGAACGTGTCGCCGGAGGCGTCGAAGAGGCTGCGGCCGACGGAGAACAGCACCGGATAGACGACCAGCGCGCCCAGCAGGAGCAGCGCCGGCAGCGCGAACAGCAGGGCGATCACCCGGCCCCGGCGGCGCGAGCGCCGAGCGCGCGCGCCGTCGGGGCGGGCGGGCGACGAGCGCCTCGCCTCTTTCACCACGGTGGTGGTCATGGTCAGTTCCCGTAGGCCTTCGCCGCGGCGGCCTCGAGCTCGGCCGCGGTCTTCTTCGGGTCGGCCGGGTTGCGCAGGAAGTCCTGGAGGATCTTCCACTCGCCGGCGCCCTTGGTGCCGCCGAAGGCGGCGGGGGCCTGGTCGGACATGTCGAAGCGGACCGTGTCACCGGCCTCGACCAGGGACTTGGCGGTGGCGCGGGTGACGTCGTCGCCGTAGGAGGAGAGGTCGAGCTTCTTGTTCGGGGAGAGGAAGCCGCCCGCCTCGGCCCACACGGCGGCGGCCTCGGGGCTGGCCAGGTACTCGACGAGCGCCATGCCGGCCTTGGAGTTCTTGCCGTCCTTCAGGACGACGGCCGCGTCGCCGCCGCTGACCACGGGCGCCTGGCCCTTGCCGACCGGCGGGAAGGGGAAGAAGTTGGCGTCGGTGCCGATGGTCTTGCCGAACTGGTCCTTGGCGACACCGGCGACGAAGTCGCCCTCGTAGACCATGGCGGCGTCGGGCTTCGGGCCGAAGACCTTCTCCACCGAGCCGGGGAAGTCGGTGTTCAGCGCCTCCTTCTGCCCGCCCGCGATGAGCTGCTTGTCCTTGAACAGCTTGCCGAGCGTGTCGAGCGCCTCGACCACGGTCGGGTCGGTCCACTTGATCTCGTGGGCGGCGAGGGCGTCGTACTTCTCGGGGCCGGCCTGGGAGAGGTAGATGTTCTCGAACCAGTCGGTGAGCGTCCAGCCGTCCTGACCGGCGACGGAGAACGCGGCGAGACCGGAGTCGGAGATCGTCCGGCCGTTCTTCAGCATCTCGTCGTAGGTCTTGGGCGCCTCGACGCCGGCCTGCTCGAGAGCCTCGGGGCTGTACCAGACGGTCGACTTGTGGGCGGCCTTGAAGTACAGGCCGTACAGGGTGCCGTCGACGGTGCCGTAGTCCTGCCAGACCTTGGCGAAGTTGGCGCCCACCGCGGACTTGACCTTCTCGTCCAGCGGCTTGAGCCAGCCCTTCTCGGCGAACTGCTTGAGCACGCCGACCTGCGGGACCATCACGACGTCGGGGGCGTTGCCACCCTCGATCTTGCTGCCGACGACGGTGGAGACGTTGTCGCCGGTGGAGACGAACTGCGTCTTGGCGCCGGTCTTCTCGGAGAAGGCGTCCAGCACCTTCTGGAAGTTCTTCTGCTCGCTGCCGGACCAGACACCGGCCACGGTGACGGTCTGGCCGTTGAGGGACTTGTCGCCGCCGCCGGCCGAGACCGGGTCGTCGCCACCGCAGGCGGTGGCGGTCAGGGCGATGACAAGCGCCGTGCATCCGGTGATCAGGGTGGTGCGTCGGGTACGTCGCATCTTCGTTGATGTCCCTTCGGGATACGGGGGTGCGGCTCGGCTCAGGAGTCGCTGATCCACCAGGCGGCGGTGGAGCCGGCAAGCACCCCGGCCGGGCACGGTCCGCTGGCGAGCAGCGGGGTGCCGGAGACCGGGGCGGGTACGGGGGCGGTGCCGAAGTTGACGGCGCACACCAGGTCGCCGCCGCGGACGAAGGCGAGCACGCCGGGCTGGGTGTCCAGCCACTGCAGGGTGCCCTCGCCCAGCTGCGGGAGCGCGGCGCGCAGTTGCAGGCCGTCGCGGTAGAGGTGCCAGAAGGACTGGGTGTCGGCGAGTGCACGGTCGGTGGCGTACTCGGCGAAGTACTCGGGCTGGGGCAGCCACGGCTTGACGCCTCCGGCACCGGAGGTGAAGCCGAACGGGGAGGCCTGCCCGGACCAGGGCAGCGGCACCCGGCACCCGTCGCGGATGCGGGCCCTGCTGCCGGTGCGGCGGAAGATCGGGTCGGTGAGCACGTCGTCGGGCAGGTCGACGACCTCGGGCAGCCCCAGTTCCTCGCCCTGGTAGATGTAGGCGGCTCCGGGCAGCGCCAGCATCAGCAGCGCGGCGGCGCGGGCGCGGGCGGCGCCGAGCCCGCTGCCCTGGGGGGTGGGCTCGCCGTAGCGGGTGACGGTGCGGACCTGGTCGTGGTTGTTGAGGACCCAGGTGACGGTGGATCCGGTGCCGGCGATGTCCTCCATCGCCTCGGATATGACCTTGCGGAAGGCGTCGGCGTCCCAGGGGGCGCCCAGCAGGTCGAAGAAGAACGCCTGGTGCAGCTCGTCCGGGCGGACGTACATCGCGTGCTCGCGGGCACTGGGCACGGAGACCTCGCCGACCAGCAGGCGCTCGCGGCCGTCGCGGGCGGTGTACTCCTCGCACACCGCGCGCCAGTGCCGCCACACGTCGTGCACCTCGGGCTGGTTCCAGGCGAGCGGGTTGACCGAGTCGCGGGTGCGGGCGTCGGCCTCCGGGTCCGGGGAGTCGGGCAGGTCCGGGTGCTTGAACAGTCCGGCGGCCACGTCGATGCGGAAGCCGTCGACGCCCCGGTCCAGCCAGAACCGCAGGGTGCGGTCGAACTCGGCGGCGACCTCGGGGTTGCGCCAGTTCCAGTCGGGCTGCTCCGGCGTGAACATGTGCAGGTACCACTGGCCGGGGCTGCCGTCCGCCTCGGTGACCCGGCTCCAGGCGGGGCCGCCGAACATGGCGTGCCAGTTGTTGGGCGGCTCGCTGCCGTCGGGGCCCCGGCCGTCGGCGAAGTGGAAGCGGGCGCGCTCGGGGCTGCCGGGCGGGCTGGCGAGGGCCTCGCGGAACCAGGGGTGCTCGCTGGAGCAGTGGTTGGGGACGATGTCCAGCAGCACCTTGATGCCCAGGCGGCGGGCCTGGGTGACCAGCAGGTCGAACTCGGCGAGGTCGCCGAAGACCGGGTCGACGTCGCAGTAGTCGGCCACGTCGTAGCCGTGGTCGTGCTGGGGCGAGGGATAGAAGGGGCTCAGCCAGATCCCGTCCACGCCGAGCTTCTTCAGATAGGGCAGGCCGGCCCTGACTCCGGCGAGATCGCCGATGCCGTCACCGGTGCTGTCCAGAAAGCTGCGGACGTACACCTGGTAGATCACTGCGTCGCGCCACCACTGGCGGCTGTCGATGCGCTTGAGACTCACCCCGTCGAACCCGTCTGTGCGTGCTAGCGGTTATACATGCATGTTAAGTAGGCGGGTCGCGAGGGTGTCAATGAACGTACCGAAGCTACCGGGGAGTTGAGTCGAGTAAACAGGGACAATCCGGGCATCCAGCGGGCGATCGAGATGCGCGCGTTACTTAACAAGTAAGTAGGGAGCGGGAAGGCGCCAGGAAGGTGTCAGCGCGAGGAGACGGCGGCGAGCTCGCCGGCCAGCCGCCGCACGGCGGCCTCGGTGGTCTGCCGCCCGGTCATCGCGTCGTGCACGACCGCCTGCACCACCAGGCTCACCTGGTCGTAGTGCGGGCTCTTGGGGCGCGGCGCGGCGGCGAGCACGCTCTCGCGCAGGGTCGGCAGATAGGGGAAGCGCCGGATCAGCTCCGGGTCCTCGTACAGCGCGGCCCGTACCGGCGGCAGCGCACCGCGCGTGAGCACCTGGCGCTGGACCGGCTCACTGGTGAGGTACGCGATCAGCCGCGCGGCGGTGTCGGGGTGCCGGGCATGGGTGCCGACGGCCAGATTGGAGCCGCCGAGCACACTGGTGCCGGGCCCGTCCGGTCCGGGCAGCGGGACGGCGCCGACATTGCCGGCCACCCGGGAGCCGGGCGCGGAGGCGGCGACATAGGCGTAGGGCCAGTTGCGCAGGAAGAGCAGCCGGCCGTCCTGGAAGGCCTGCTTGGACTCCTCCTCCTTGTAGGTGAGCGCTTCGCGCGGGATCCAGCCCTCACGCACGCCGCGCGCCAGGAAGCCGATGCCCTCGCGGGCGGCCCGGGAGTCGACGGTGACCCGCTCGCCCTCGTCGCCGAGGATGCTGCCGCCCGCCGAGTAGACCGCCTCGGCCGCGTTCACGGTCAGCCCCTCGTAGGGCAGGAACTGCCCGGCGTAGCCGTCGAGGCCGTACTTCGGCGCGAGCTTCTTCGCGGTGCTCTCCAGCTCGGCCCAGGTGCGTGGCGGCGCGACGCCCTCCTTGGCGAGGATGTCCGTGCGGTACAGCAGCAGCCCGGCGTTGGTGACATAGGGGACGGCGTACAGCTTGTCGTCGTAGGTCGCGGTGTCCACGACCGGGCGCAGGAAGGTGTCCAGCGGGAAGCGGTCGCGCGGCAGCGGGCGGATCCACCCGGCGGCGGCGAACTCCGACGTCCAGCTGACGTCGATGTTGAGCACGTCGAAGCGGCCGGCCTCGCCGCGCCGCAGATCGGTGATCATCTGAGCCCGGGTCTCGTCGGCGGAGTCGGGCAGTTCGACGAGGGTGACCCGCTCGCCGGGGTGGGCGCGGTTCCAGCCCTCGAGCAGCGGGCCGAGATAGCCGGTGAGGTCACCCGCGGTGGCCAGGGTGAGCGGTCCGCGGCCGCCCCCGGCGGGCTCCTCGGCGCTCGCTCCGGCGGAGACGTAACCGGCCAGGACCACGACCAGCACAAGAAGGCCCCTACCCGCGGCACGGATCCACCGCATAGGTTCCTCCCTGTACACCGGCCCCCGGGCGCCCTCGTCCGGGAGTCAGAGGCCATGTATACCTGTTAGGTATGCGCGATACTAGGGCCTGCGGCACATTGACCAGATGCGAGGAGGAGAGCTCGAGTGCGGCTGCCCCTCCTGGCGCTGCTCGCCCGCGGTCCGGCGCACGGCTACGAGCTGAAGCAGGACCTTGAGCAACTACTGGGCTCGGCGTACCCTCAGCCGAATGTCGGCCAGATCTACGTGACCCTCGGCCGCCTCGAGAAGTCGGGACTGATCGAGGGCGAGGACGTCGAGCAGTCCAGCCGGCCCAACAAGAAGGTCTACCACCTCACCGAAGCCGGGCGCGAGGCGCTGCGCGCCTGGTACGAGGAGACGGCGGACGAACCACGGGTGCGGGACGAGTTCTTCATGAAGCTGGCGCTCGCCCCGCAGACCGGACTCGCCGACCAGATCGCCCTGATCAACAAGCAGCGCCGCCAGTACCTCAACACCATGCGGGAGCTGTCCAAGCTCGCAGCCGCCGAAGACCGGGACAACCGCATCGCCCATCTGCTGATCGAGGGCGCGATGCTGCACCTGCAGGCCGACCTCGACTGGCTGGAACGGTGCCAGGAAGAGCTGGAGGACCTGGAGTGAGCGAGAGCACCGCTCCCGTGCTGCGCGCCGAAGGCCTGGTCAAGACCCACTACGGCGAGGGCGCCCCGGCGCACGCGGTGCGCGGCGTCGATCTGAGCGTGGCGCGGGGCGAGTTCGTGGCGATCACGGGTCCGTCCGGCGCCGGGAAGTCGACCCTGCTGCATCTCCTCGGCGGTCTCCAGCGGCCCGACAAGGGCAGCCTCTGGCTGGACGGCGAGTGCACCGACGACTACGACGAGGCCCGCTGGGCGGTGGAGCGCCGCAGGCGCATCGGTATCGTCTTCCAGTTCTTCAACCTGGTCTCCGACCTGTCCGTCGCGGACAACGTGGAGCTGCCCGCCCTGCTCGCCGGGGTGCCGCCGAAGCAGGCACGCGCCGAGCGGGAGGCGCTGCTGGACGAGCTGGGCCTGACCGGCAAGGAGCGCAGCATCCCGGGCGAGCTGTCCGGCGGTGAGCAGCAGCGGGTCGCGCTGGCCCGCGCCCTGGTCAACCACCCCCCGCTGCTGCTGGCCGACGAGCCGGCGGGCAGCCTGGACAGCAGGGGCACCCGCGAGGTGATGCGGCTGCTGTCCCGCTTCCACCAGCGCGGGCAGACCATCGTCCTGGTCACCCACGACGCCCGGCTGGCCAGCGCCGCGGACCGGGTGATCAGCTTCTTCGACGGACGGATCGTGGACGACGCGGCCCTCGACGCCGGGCCGTCGAGCGGCAAGGGCATCTCCGGGGTGCTGGAGCTGAAGGACTGACATGCGGACGTCTTCGACGGTGTACGCGACGGTGCACGCCCTCCGCGCGCCGAGGGGATGAGGCCGGTGCGAGCCACCCTGCGCTGGGCGCACTCCGATCTGCGCACGCACCGCGGCGAGGCGCTGTTCCTGGTCCTCGCCACCGCCGGCATCGTGGTCTCGCTGCTGCTGGCCGCCGCCCTGTTCGGCTACGCCACCAACCCCTGGCAGCGCGTGTTCGCCCAGGCGCACGGCGCGCACGTCACGCTGCACACCACCGGCACCGCCGACGCCGGGAAGCTCGCCCGGCTGGACGGCGTGGACGACGTCGCCGGCCCCTACCCGACCTCCTCGCTGACCGTCGCCTCGCGCGGCAGCCGGGCCTCGGTCGAACTGCGCGGCACCCCCGAGCGGCCCGACGTGGGACGCCCGCTGATCACCTCCGGGAAGTGGCTGGACGCGGCGACGCCCGACGGCGTGGTGCTGGAGAGCCGGCTCGCCCGCGCCCTGCTCGCCGCGCCCGGCGACACCCTGACCGTCCCCGGCACGGCCCGCACGCTCACCGTGATCGGCATCGCCGACAGCGCCGAGCCCCGTTACCGTCCGGGCGAGCAGCCGGGCCTGGTGTGGGCGCTGCCGTCGGCCGTGGCCGAACCGGCCGGGCAGGTGATCGGGCTGCGGCTGACCGACCCGGCCGACACCGAGTACACCGTGCAGCGGGCCGTGACCGTGCTGGGCGCCGGGGCGATCGGCGAGGTCGCCACCTGGCAGCAGGCCCGCGCCGAGGCACAGAACGACAACCGGCTGCTCGGTCAGGTGCTCGGCCTGTTCGGGCTGGGCGCGCTGGTCGCCGCCGGATTCGCCGTGCACGGGGCGATCGGCACCCGCATCCGGGGGCATCTGCGGGACATCGCCATCCTCAAGGCGATCGGCTTCACGCCCGGCCAGGTCGTCCGGGTCTTCCTGATGCAGCACCTCGGCTACGCCCTGCTGGGCGCGGTGGCCGGCGCGGTGCTGATGGAGGCGCTGGGCAGCGGGATACCGGGGCGGCTCGGGGACGCGGTCGCCGTGTGGCAGGGGCTGCCCGGGCAGACCGTGACGCTGTTCGCGGTGCCCGTGGCGGCGGTGCTGTTCATCGGCGCGACCACCGGGCTCGCCGCCTGGCGGGCCGGACGCGTGCCCCCGGTGCCGGTCCCCCGCCCCGCGGCGCCCCCGGCCGGACGGCTGACCGGCGTGGCCCGGCGGGCGCTGGGCATGCGGGTGCCGCCGGCGCTGGTGCTCGGCTGGCGCAAGGCGTTCACCCGCCGCCCGCGCTCCCTCGGGACGGTGGCCCGGCTGGCGCTGCCGCTGCTGCTGATCGTGGTGGCGATGAGCGCCTGGACCACCCTCGACCGCTTCCACAGCGAACCGGACCGCATGGGTCTGCCCACCGCGCTCAGTGTGCGCGCGGACGCGACGCTGGGCGAGAAGGAGACCCGGGCCCTGCTGGAGAACGACCCGCAGGTCGCCAGCGCCTACCCGGGCACGGAGGTCGCCGCCCTGGTCCCCGGCCAGACCGCCACCATCGCCCTGCGCGGTCTGGGCACCGGGCAGGAGCCGTACCCCTTCACGCTGGCCGAGGGGCGCACCGCCCGCGGGCCCGACGAGGCGGTGGCCGGGCAGGGTCTGCTCGACCTGCTGCACGTCCAGGTCGGCGACTGGGTGCGGATGACGGTCGGTGACCGGCCGCAGATCCTGCACATCGTGGGCCGCAGCATCGAGCCGGAGAACGCCGGCCGGGTCATCTCCACCTCGCTCGACACCCTCCGCGCCAACGACCCCACCCTCCGGCCGACCCTCTACCAGGTGCGCCTGGAGCCGGGCGCCGACCCGCAGGCCGTCGCCGACCGGCTGACGTCGGAGGGGCTCGGCCATCTCGACGTGCACACCGTGACCAACCCGGCCGACGGGCTCTCCCCGCTGCGCGCGGTCGTCCTCGGCCTGATCGCCGTGCTGGCCCTGATCGGGCTGATCGAACTGCTCACCGCGATCGGCGGGATGGTGCGGGAGGGCGAGCGGGATCTGCTGGCGCTGAAGGCCATCGGCCTGTCACCGCGCCAGATCACCGCGATGACGGTGACGGCCATGGCGTGCACGGCGATGGCCGCCGTGCTCGCCGCGATGATCCTCGGGCTGCCGCTGGCGCGCTGGCTGATCGACGCCCAGGGCAGATCGAGCGGCATCGGGACGGGGATCGCCCAGGGGCCGCCCGCGCTGTTCCTGCTGGGGCTCACCGTGGCCGCCGTGCTGGGCGCGGCCGCACTGGCCGCCCTCCCGGCCGCCCGGGCGGCCCGCCGCCGTCTCGCGGACACGCTCAGCGCGGTCGCCTGAGCCGGCCCTTGGCCGGCGGGCGCCGCGCGACGCGGCTGTGCGGCAGCTTTCGGTCTGCCGCCGTCCTCCGGTCTGCCGCCGTTCCCCGCGCAGCGGCCTCGGGCCGACGCTGCCGCGACGCAGCCCTTGCGGCA
>NZ_BAAAIZ010000037.1:0-2655 GCF_039526425.1 Streptomyces thermospinosisporus | reverse complement strand
ACACCGAACCCCGTGCACACCAGCCCACCTGACGTGCAGTTTTCACGATGCACACTGCTCTATGCCCGACCTCCACAATGAACTCCCCACCAGCCAGCAGGAGGTGACCACCGCCGTCACCCAGCCAGCAAGGTATGACGTTGGACCGTCCAAGGGCCGGTCCAACGCGGACACCTCCGCCCCGGGGGTGGCGGAGGACTTCGGGCACCAGGGGGTGCCCGAGGAGGAGGCACCCGCCTACGCAGCCGAGCAGTCGCCCGCCGCCAGCGCCGACGAAGTCACCTTGCGTCGTCTCGCTCGCCGCCGTTCCCGCGAGGACGTCCAGCGCAAAAAGCGTGTCGACGTCCGCTACAGCGTCGACGAGAAGACCCGGATCCTCACCCGGGCCCGTGAGATGGGCATCGCCGGCGCCCACCTCGTCGGCGCCGTGATCATGGCCTACCTCGATGGCGATCTCACCGTGGGCCTGGCCGGGCAGCGCACCCAGCTCGATGATTGCCTCGACAAGCTCGACGCCCTGCGGGCCGAGGTCGCCCGCATCGGCAACAACGTCAACCAGATCGCCCACCGCCTCAACGCCGGAGGGGATCCACACCCTGTGGACACCGCCGTCCTCGCGCAGACCGAGCGCACCCTGGACGCAGTCCGCGCCGCGATCGGCGACATCGCGCAGACCATGAACCACGCTGTCTCCGCGAAGGCGGCCCAGTGATCGCCAAGATCGGCAGCGGCAAGGACACCGCCGGCCTGATCCGGTACCTGTTCGACACGAAGAAGGCCAAGGACCACACCGACCCGCACCTGATCGCCTCCTGGGACGGCTTCGCACCCGACCCAGGCCGCGCCGACGACTTCGACGCCACAAAGAAGCGCCTCGTGGCCGACCTCGACCTGCGGGTCAAGCAAGCCCGCCGACTGGGCCGGGTACCCGAGCGGCACGTGTGGCACTGCTCGGTACGTGCCGCCCCCGGCGACCGGCACCTCACCGACGCCGAGTGGGCGGACATCGCGCGCCGCATTGTGGCGGCCACCGGCATCGCGCCACAAGGCGACCCCGACGGGTGCCGTTGGGTCGCCGTACGCCACGCCGACGACCACATCCACATCGCCGCCACCAAGGTCCGAGGAGACCTGAGCACCGCCCGCCACTGGAACGACTACCTGAAGGCCGACAAGGAACTCGCCGCCATCGAGAAGGAATACGGACTCCTGCAGGTCGTGCGCGGCGACCGCACCGCCACCAAGCGCCCCACCCGCGCCGAGATGGAGAAAGCCCGCCGCGCCGGCACGACTCGGACCTCCCGCGAGCGCCTGCGCACCACCGTCCGCCAGCTGGTGTCCATCGCCACCAGCCCGGAGGAATTCCTCCACCTGCTCGACGGCGTCGAAGGCGTCCTCGTCGATGTTCAGCACTTTCCCTCCGGCGACGTACGCGGGTACAAGGTCGCCGTGGCAGGCGACACCAACGCCGCCGGCGAGCCGATCTGGTTCTCCGGCGCCAAACTCGCCCCCGACCTGTCCTTCCCCAAGATCCGCGAACGCCTCACCGCCATCGAGGCTCCGCCCGCAGCGGAGCCGGGCAGCCGGCGCAGGCCCAACCCCTGGTACCAGGCCACCGCCGCGGCCGAGCGCATCCCCCACCACCTCGACCACGGTGACGACGCGGCAGCCCAGGCCCACATCGCAGCCTTTGGCGAAGCCATCGATGTCCTGCCGCTGCTCGCCCCCAGCCACCTGCGGCCACAGCTGCAACAGGCCGCCACAGCGTTCGAACGCGCCACCCGCTCCCGCATCCGCGCCCAGCAGGACCAGGCACGCGCCCTCCGGGGCGCCGTCCGCGCGCTGCGCACCGTGCCGGTCACCGGTGACGGGTCCGGGCTGGCGATGTTCCTCGACATCGCAGTGCTCGTCATCTTCGCCACAGCCCGCTGGCACCAGGCTCGCCAGCACGACCAGCAGGTCGCCGCCGCCCACCAGGCCCTGGTCCATCTGCAGGCCGTCTCCCAACAGGCTGCTGCCGAGCCACTGGCCGCCCTGGCCCAGCGCCAACCACCGGCCCGCACCATGGAACGGCACGCCCAGCGGATCCTCGTGATCGTGCCCGAACACGCTCAGCAGATCCTCGACGACCCCGCCTGGCCGGCACTCGCCGCCGCCCTGACCGAAGCCGAGACCGCCGGCCACGATCCCGAGCTGCTCCTCCAGCATGCCGCCCGCCGGCGCACCCTGGACGACGCCCGCTCCACCGCCAGGACCCTCACCTGGCGCATCCAACGCCTCGCCGCCCGGCAGGCCCCCAGCGCCCGAGCACGAGCCGCCCAAGCCCGCACGAGCGTTGCAGCACGAACGGCACAGCGTGGCCAGACCCCACCGAGCCCTTCGCAGCCTGGGCCTGCGGCACCTTCTCGACACCGGTAATTCCGGCACTGACGGCCTCGCGCGCGAGGCCGTCAGCAGGAGGAAGGCACCTGTCCCGTTCACCCCCAGGCTCCCACACCGCTGACACCACACAACGGGCGCTTGGCCGGTCCACGACGGGCGCGGGTTTCCTGAGTGAACATTCGCGCGTTTCCTGAGTGAACGCTCTGGTGTTTCCTGAGAAGCTGTTGTCTTTCCGGACGTGAGGACTGCGTTTGCGCTGGTGGGGCATAGGGT
>NZ_BAAAIZ010000036.1:0-37103 GCF_039526425.1 Streptomyces thermospinosisporus | reverse complement strand
CGCCGGCGCTCAGGCACGCACCGCGCTTCCGGCCGCCGGTACCGACGAGGCAGCCCCGGCTCCCGGCGCCGACCCTAGCCCCGAGCCGCCGGCGCCCGCCCGCTGGGACGAGCTGGCGGCGCAGAACCCGGTACCGCGCGGGCCCACCAGCGCGTTGGCCGCCGAGCGGGCGCGGCAGGCGCGGATGGCCGTGGTCGGCCCGGTGACCGAGCGGTGGGCGCCGGAGCAGGCCGGGCCGGTGCACGAGAACTGGCAGCTGGCCCCGCCGATCGGCCCCGCCACCGACCTGTGGGCGCTCGGTGCGCTGCTGTTCCGGGCCGTGCAGGGACACGCCCCGTACCCGGAGGAGTCCACGGCCGAGCTGGTGCAGATGGTGTGCGCCGAGCCGCCCGCCTTCGCCGAGGAGTGCGGGCCGCTCCGGCCGATCGTGGAGTCGCTGCTGCGGCAGGACCCCACCGAGCGGCCGGACGTCGAGGAACTGCGCGGCTGGCTGCGCTCGCTGGTGCGCTCGGCGCCCGAGCCGGATGCCGGGCTGAATGTGATCACCGCGCCGCCCCTGGAGACCAGCCGGCTGCCGGTGGTGCGCCGCCGCGGCGAGCTGGTGCGCAAGCGGCGCGCCGGGCTCCCGGCCCACCACGGCCGGCACAAGCGGGCCAAGCAGCGCACGCGTTCCCCGCACCGGCTCGGCCGCACCCTGCTCCTGCTGGTGCTGCTCCTGCTGGCCGGTGCCGTCGCCTACGCCATGCTGTTCATGCCGAAGGCGGGCGAGGACACCTCGGGCGCCCAGCCCGCCGGAGGAGTCAGCCAGGCCCCGCCGTCGCGGGCGGCGGGAGGCGCGCCCGGCAGCGATGACGAGGCCGGGCAGAAGCAGGAGACGCCGAAGAGCAGTACCGCGAGCAGCCCGGAGGAGTCGGCCGGCTCCACCGAGACCCAGACCACCGTCCCCGAGGTCGCCGAGGGCTTCACGCTGCGCAAGGATCCCGAGGGCTTCCAGATCGCCGTCGCCGAGAAGTGGCAGCGCGCCGGGAAGAACGGCAGCGGCCAGATCGTGTACTCCCGCGGCGACTTCGAGCTGATCGTGGTGCCGGGCCGGGACAGCGCGGAGCGCTACGGGAGCGATCCCATGGCCTATCAGCGGGACGACGAGCGTGAACTCCAGCCGTACCGCGACTCCAGCTGGGCCACCTCCACCGGGCTGAAGACCATCGAGGTGGGCGGACGCACCATGGCCGAGGGGCAGTTCACCTGGACCGCCGGCGACGGCGACGACCTGTACGTCCGCAACCTCGCCGCGCTGATCGAGGGCCGCTACCACGTGATCCAGGTCCGCGGACCGGAGGACGAGCGGGACGAGGTGACCCGGCTGTACGAACAGGCGGCGGCCACCTACCGGTTCACCGGCTGACGCACCATGTGGCCTCAGCTGGCCGAAAATGGTCGGTGGGCCGCGCGAAACCGGAGGCGTGAGTTCCTCGATGGCGACGGAGAACGCACGCATCCGTACCCCCTGTGGTTGTCCGGCGCCTTGAACAGCGAGAACCATCACAGTGCGGTCTCCTTGCCACCCCGCCGGTTCCCAGGACAGGGCTTGGTCCCTACCCTGACCCCTGTCAAGACCATTGCGGGGCAACGTGAATCAGATGCAGGGCTCGCTCGTCGCGGGCCGCTACCGGCTCGCCGCGTCCATCGGCAGCGGTGGCATGGGCCGGGTGTGGCGGGCGCACGACGAGGTGCTGCACCGTTCCGTCGCCATCAAGGAACTCACCGCCGCTCTCTACGTATCCGACAGCGAGCAGGCGATGCTGCTCGCCCGGACCCGGGCCGAGGCGCGCGCGGCGGCGCGGATCAACCACTCCGCCGTCGTCACCGTGCACGACGTGCTGGAGCACGACAACCGGCCGTGGATCGTCATGGAGCTGGTCGAGGGCCGCTCGCTGGCGGACAAGGTCAAGGAGGAGGGCCGCGTCGAGCCGCGCGAGGCGGCACGGATCGGCATGTGGGTGCTACGCGCGTTGCGCGCCGCCCACTCGGCGGGCGTACTGCACCGGGACGTCAAGCCCGGCAACGTTCTCCTCGGTGACGACGGGCGGGTGCTGCTCACCGACTTCGGCATCGCGCAGATCGACGGCGACACCGCCATCACCCGCACCGGAGAGGTCGTCGGCTCGGTCGACTACCTGGCGCCCGAGCGGGTCCGCGGCCACGACCCCGGCCCGGCCTCCGACCTGTGGGCGCTCGGCGCCACCCTGTACACGGCGGTGGAGGGCAGCTCGCCGTTCCGCCGCACGTCGCCGCTGAGCACCATGCAGGCGGTCGTCGAGGAGGAGGCCGACGAGCCGCGGCACGCGGGACCGCTGACCCCTGTCATCAACGCGCTGCTGCTGAAGGACCCGGCCGACCGCCCCGACGCCGCGACGGCCGAGAGGATGCTGGCCGAGGTCGCGCAGGGACGCGAACCCGACGCGGCGCCGCTGTACGCACCGGCCGGGGCGGCGCGCCAGCCCCTGCCGCACGAGACCGGCACGACTGGGACCGCCGGCCGCCACACCCAGCCGACCGGCGCGACGGCCGTTCAGCCGCCGCACGCCACCGGACGGACGGCGGCGCGCTCGCCGCACCCGACCGGCCGGACCGCCGCACCGCACCCGTACGCGACGGGACCGGCGGCCGCACCGTCACCCCGTGCCACGACACCGGGGCAGCCGCCCTACGCGACCGCGTCCGGCGCCACCGTCCCCGTCGCTCCCGGCTCACCGCACACCGGCCGCCCCGGCGCGGGCGCGTCTGCCACGGGGGTCACGGGGGTCACGGGAGCCACTGGAGCCGCTCAATCCACCGGCCCCGCCCGGCGCAGCCGCCGGCGTCTGATCGCGCTGGTCGTCGCCATCGCCGCGGTCATCGGCGGTGGCACCGCGGTGGTGCTGCAGGAGTGGGGCCAGGGCCGCAGCGGCGGCGGCACACCGGCCGCCTCCTCGTCGCCGCGGCCCAGCGCCTCCGCGAGCAAGGGCACCGAGTCCTCCGCCGGCCTCCCCAAGGGCTGGGTGCGGCGCACCGACCCGCTCGGCTTCAGCGTCGCCCTGCCCGGCGAGGACTGGCAGCGCAGCTACGACGAGGAGACCGGCCAGGTCGACTACTCGCCCGACGGCGGCAAGCACTTCCTGCGCATCGCCATCGACGAGGCCCCGGACTTCGACGACCCCTTCGAGCATCTGAAGTCCCTCGACTGGCAGCTGGGGCAGCGGCTCGTCGACTACCGGCGGATCAGTCTCGAGCGCGACGTCTACCGCGACCGGCCGAGCGCCCGCCTGGACCACAGCTGGACGGCGCTCGCCAAGGACACGCCCTTCCCCGGCCCGTACCGGGCGATCGACCACATGTATCTCTCGCACGAGGGCGTCGAGTACGCGCTCTACATGGCCTCCCCGGCCGGGGACTGGGCGACGACCGCCGAGCAGTTCAAGACGGTGCTCAAGGGCTGGCGCGAGCCCTGACACCGGCGTGTACCGGCCGCCGGTTGGCCGAATCGCCGTACCGGAGGGAACACATCCGGTGGGGCATGATGGGCCCATGGGGACCGAGGGGCAGTCCGGCAACGGCATGGGAACCGAGGGGCAGTCCGGCAACGGGTCGGTGCCGGTCAACGCCCGTGTCATCGCGGGGCGTTACCGCCTCGAGGCGCGGCTCGGCCGCGGCGGCATGGGTGTGGTGTGGCGGGCGACGGACCAGCTGCTCGGGCGGCGCGTCGCCGTCAAGGAACTCCCCGTCGACGAGACCCTCCCCGCGGAGGACGCCCGCCGCCGGCGCGAGCGCACCCTGCGCGAGGCGCGGGCGCTCGCCCAGCTGCAGCATCCGCACATCATCGTGGTCCACGACGTCGTCGAGGACGACGAACGCCCTTACATCGTGCTGGAGTTGATCGACGGCTGCTCGCTCGCGGACCGCATCGCCACCCGCGGCGCGGTGGACGCGCCGGAGGCCGCCCGCATCGGCATCCAGCTGCTCGGGGCGTTACGGGCCGCCCACGCCGCCGGCGTGCTGCACCGGGACCTCAAGCCCGCCAACGTGCTGCTGGAGAACGGCACCGACCGGGTCGTCCTCACCGACTTCGGCATCGCCCAGGTGCCGGGGGCCAGCACGCTCACCGAGACCGGCTCCTTCGTCGGCTCGCCCGAATACACCGCCCCCGAGCGGATGTCCGGCACCCGCGCCGGGCCCGAGTCCGATCTGTGGTCGCTGGGCGCGCTGCTGTGCGCCGCCCTCAGCGGCGAGTCGCCGTTCCGGCGCGACTCGATCAGCGGGGTACTGCACGCCGTGGTCGTCGAGGAGATACGGCCCCCTGCGCAGGCCGAACCGATTCTGCCCGTGGTGCTCGGGCTGCTGGAGCGCGACCCGGACCGGCGGCTGGACGCGGACAGCGCCGAGCGGATGCTGCGGGCGTTCCGCGAGACCGGCCGCACCCCGCAGGTGCCGCCGCTGGGCTGTCCACCGGACGACCGCGGCCGGCCCCGCCTGCGCCGCCCGGCCCGGCGCGAACCGGACGCAGGGCGCCCGCCCGAGACGTACGGCCCGCCCGGTCCGGCGCACCCCGACACCCGGCCGCCCACCCGGAGCGTGCTGGTGGCCGCGCTGGCCGTCGCCGCGATGGCGGCGGCGGGCGTGTCCGCCGCCGCACTGCTGATGGACCGTGACGACGACGGAGGCGGCACGCCCAGCAGCACCGCGCCCGAAACCCCCGCGAGCCCCCCGCACTCCCCGCCGCCCACGGCCCCCCGCTCGCCCGCCGTTCCCCGGTCGACGGCCGGCTCCGGCATCTCCGCCGCCCCCGGCGTGTCCTCCGCACCCGGCTCACCCTCCGCCTCCCGGACATCCGACGCACCCCAGGCTCCAGGCACCTCCCGGCCGTCCGGCACCCCCTCGCCGTCCGCCTCGACTCCCTAGGGGATGTCCGTATAAGTCGGAGATAAGGCCCACGCGGAGTCACGGGTCTGTGACCGGTTGGGGCTCGAAGTGGCTCCATGGCGGTTCGGCGCGATATTGATGGAGCCATGAGCAACAACGGGGGAGCCCGTCACGGGGCCGACGAGCCGACGAGTTTTGGCCTGCAACCGCCGAATCCCACCCCGCATTCGGCGGCCGTGCCGCATCCCGGCAACCCGTACGCTGCGCCCACCCAGGTGGCCCAGCACGCGTCCGGCGGTGCGCAGCAGCCTCCCGTCAGCCAGCCTCAGCCGGCCCCGCCGCAGCAGCCGACTCCGCCACAGCCGCAAGCACCGCAGCCTCAGCCCCAGCCGCAGGCCCCGCAGCCCCAGCCGCACGCGCCGGCCGACCCCGGAGCCGGGCGTCTCATTGCCGGCCGCTACCGGCTGATCTCCAAGCTCGGGCACGGGGGCATGGGCACGGTGTGGCGGGCCAAGGACGAGACGGTGGACCGCGAGGTCGCCGTCAAGGAGCCCCGCGTCCCCGACCACCTGCCCGAGCGTGAACGGTCCAACGTCTTCGAGCGGATGCGCCGCGAGGCGCGGGCCGCGGCCCGGCTGGACCACCCCGCGGTGGTCGACGTCCATGACGTGGCCGTGGTGGACGGTCAGCCGTGGATCGTGATGGAGCTGGTCAACGGCCGTTCCCTCGGCGCCGTTCTGCAGGAGGAGGGCACCCTCTCCGCGCGCGAGGCGGCCCGGGTCGGCCTGGAGGTGCTCGGCGCGCTGGAGGCGGCGCACGCGGCGGGCATCCTGCACCGGGACGTCAAGCCGGACAACGTCCTGCTCGGCCGGTACGACCGGGTCGTCCTCACCGACTTCGGCATCGCCCAGATCGAGGGCGAGACCGCTCTGACCGACACCGGCGGCTTCGTCGGCTCGCCCGAGTACATCGCCCCGGAGCGCGTACTGGGCCAGCGTCCCGGTCCCGCCTCCGACCTGTGGTCGCTCGGTGTGGTGCTGTACGCGGCGACGGAGGGCGTCTCGCCGTTCCGCCGCAGCAACACCCCCGCCACGCTGCAGTCCGTCCTCAACGCCACGCCCGCGCCGCCCGCCTCGGCGCAGGGGCCGCTGGCCGAGGCCATCAACGGCCTGCTGCAGAAGGACCCGGCGCGCCGTCCGAACGCCGCTCAGGTGCGGGCCCTGCTGGAGGCCGCGGCGAACCCGCCCCAGCCGCAGCCCACTCAGATCGTCCAGGTGCCGGTGCCCGGCTCCGGCGGCAAGGGCATCCGGATCGGCCGCAAGACGCTGGCCGGGCTGGGGGCCGCGGTCGTCGCGGCGGCCCTGGTCGGGTACCTGGTCATCGCCGACCCGTTCGCCGGGCCGCTGCCGGACGACTGGAAGAAGCACGAGGAGAAGCGCCTCGGCGCCACCGTCGCGGCGCCCAAGGGGTACCAGCGGTCCGGGCCGGAGGACAACGACCAGAGCCTCTGGGCGTCGTACACCGACCCGAGCGGCGCCATCTCGATCCAGCTGACCCTCACCAAGCACGACGACCCGTCCGCCGACATCGCGGGCTCCGCCGATGCCGAGATGTACGAGGACGACGCCGACTTCAAGGACGGCTACTACGACCTCCGCATACCCGACGATCCGAGCACCAAGACGTACCCGAAGCCCGACCTGACCTACAAGGGCAAGAAGTCCGCCGAGAACACCGTCGTCTACACCTGGGACGACAGCACCAACCCGGTGCCGCGCGAGGTGAGGTTCTTCTACTACAAGACCTCCAAGGGCGACCTGTACGAGATGCGCATCGGCTACCCGGGCAAGGGCGACTTCACGGAGCGGGGCCGCGAGGTGGCCGACAAGGCGATCCAGAACCTGGACATCAAGAACCTCTGAGCGATGGCAACGCCCTGATCAGGGGCTTTGTTGCCAGCGTTCACTGGCGCCGTGTGAGCGATCGGTGAATGTGTTACCGACGGGTACACAAAGCGGTCGCCCGGGCATACCCTGCCGCTCATGACGGACGCGCAGACCCGGGCCACGACCGGCACCAATCCCATAGCCCCCGCCCCGGCGGGCGCCCGCACCGCAGCCGATGTGGTCACGCCCGAACTGATCGCCCAGCTCACCAAGGGCGTCGTCGGATCGGGCAGGACGGCCAACCACACCCCGTTCACCGGGGAGAAGCTCGCCGATCTGCCCGAATCGACGCCCGAGGACGTGGAGAAGGCGTTCGAGGCGGCCCGCGCCGCCCAGTCCGTCTGGGAGCAGACCCCGGTACGCAAGCGGGCCGCCGTACTGCTGCGCTTCCACGACATCCTGCTGGAGCGTCAGGCCGAGGTCCTGGACCTGATCCAGCTGGAGACCGGCAAGGCCCGGCTGCACGCCCACGAGGAGGTGCAGGCCGTCGCCGTGGCGGCCCGCCACTACGGCCGCCGCGCCGCCGCCTACCTCAGGCCGAAGCGGCACACCGGCGCCATGCCGACCCTGACGAAGGTCACCGAACTGCGCCATCCGCGCGGCGTCGTCGGTCAGATAGCCCCCTGGAACTACCCGCTCGAACTCTCCGTCGGTGACGCCATCCCCGCGTTCGTCGCGGGAAACGCGGTGGTGATGAAGCCCGACACCGAGACCTGCCTCACCGCGCTGTGGGCCCGCGACCTGCTGATCGAGGCCGGACTGCCCGCCGACGTCTTCCAGGTGGTGCTCGGCGAGGGCCCCGTGGTGGGCCCCGAGGTCGTCAAGCACGCCGACTACGTCTCCTTCACCGGCTCCACCGCCACCGGCCGCCAGGTCGCCCAGAGCGCCGCGGCCCGCCTGGTCGGCGTCTCCCTCGAACTCGGCGGCAAGAACGCCATGCTGGTGCTGGACGACGCCGACCTCGACAAGGCCGCCGCGGGCGCCGTCCGCGCCTGCTTCTCCTCCGCCGGCCAGCTGTGCATCTCCATCGAGCGGCTCTTCGTCCACGAGTCGGTCGCCGACGCCTTCCTGGAGCGCTTCGTCGCCCGCACCAAGGCGATGCGCCTCGGCAACGCCCTCGCCTACGGCGCCGACATGGGCTCCCTGGTCGGCGAACGCCAGCTGACCGCCGTCACCCGGCACGTGGAGGACGCGGTCGCCAAGGGCGCCACCGTGCTCACGGGCGGGCAGGCCCGCCCCGACATCGGCCCGTACTTCTACGAGCCGACCGTCCTCGACGGCGTCCAGGACTCCATGGCCGTCTGCGCCGAGGAGACCTTCGGCCCGGTCGTGTCCGTCTACCGCTTCGGCAGCGACGACGAGGCGATCGAGCGCGCCAACTCCACCCCGTACGGGCTGAACGCCTCGGTGTGGACCAAGAGCGCCCGGCGCGGCCGCGAGGTCGCCGCCCGGCTGCGCACCGGCACCGTCAACATCAACGAGGGCTACGCGCCCGCCTACGGCAGCGTGCAGTCCCCGATGGGCGGTATGAAGGACTCCGGCCTCAGCCGCCGTCACGGCTCCGAGGGCATCCTCAAGTACACCGAGGCCCAGACGGTCGCCCACCAGCGCCTGCTGCCGATGGCCCCGTCCCTCGGCATGGACGACGAGAAGTACGCGGCCTTCATGAGCCGCAGCCTGAGGGTGATGAAGGCACTTCGCTTCAGGTGAGGTGCCTTCGGGAGAGCGGGGCCGTACGAGGTGTGCGGCTCCGCCGCGCCGGCGCGCGCACCAAGGGACGATCCGCACGCGAGACTCAACGAGGAGTACAGGGTGGCCCAGGACACGTACGACTACGACGTCATCGTGGTCGGATCCGGCTTCGGCGGATCGGTCAGCGCGCTGCGCCTGACCGAGAAGGGCTACAGCGTCGGCGTGCTGGAGGCCGGCCGCCGCTGGACCCGTGAGTCCCTCCCCAGGAACTCCTGGGACATCAAGAACTACCTCTGGGCCCCCAGGCTCGGCATGTACGGCATCCAGCGCATCCATCTGCTGGGCAACGTCATGGTGCTGGCCGGCGCGGGCGTCGGCGGCGGCTCCCTCAACTACGCCAACACCCTCTATGTGCCGCCCAAGGCGTTCTTCGAGGACCCCCAGTGGGGGCACATCACCGACTGGCAGGAGGAGCTGAAGCCGTACTACGACCAGGCGCGGCGCATGCTGGGCGTGCGGCTCAACCCGACGATGACCCCCTCGGACGTGCACCTCAAGGCGGCCGCCGAGCGGATGGGCTGCGGCGACACCTTCCACATGGCGCCCGTCGGTGTGTTCTTCGGCGACGGCGAGGACGCCGACGGCACGGTGAAGGCGAAGCCCGGCCAGGAGGTGCCGGACCCGTACTTCGGCGGTGTCGGCCCCTCGCGGCGGGCCTGTGTGGAGTGCGGCGAGTGCATGACCGGCTGCCGGCGCGGCGCCAAGAACACCCTCAACGAGAACTACCTCCACCTCGCCGAGAAGGCGGGAGCCGTCGTGCACCCCATGACGACGGTGGTGTCGGTGACGGAGGACTCCCAGGGCGGGTTCGCCGTCGCCACGCTGCCCACCGACAACCGCCGCAAGGGCGAGGGCCGGACCTTCCGGGCCCGCCGGGTGGTACTGGCCGCCGGCACCTACGGCACCCAGACCCTGCTGCACCGCATGAAGGCCAACGGGCAGCTGCCGCACCTGTCGGACAAGCTGGGCGAGCTGACCCGCACCAACTCCGAGGCGCTGGTGGGCGCCCAGACCGACAACCGCCGCTACCGCAAGGTCACCGGCGCGCCCAAGGCCGACTTCACCCGCGGTGTGGCCATCACGTCCTCCATCCACCCGGACGCCGACACCCACATCGAGCCGGTCCGCTACGGCCGCGGCTCCAACGCGATGGGCGGCCTGTCCGTCCTCCAGGTGCCGTACGCGCCCAGCGGCAAGGGCTCGGCCCGGGTGCTGGGCTGGCTGGCCAATGTGGCCCGGCACCCCTGGCTGATGCTGCGGTCGCTGTCCAACCGGCGCTGGTCGGAGCGGACCATCATCGGCCTGGTGATGCAGTCCGTGGACAACTCCCTGACGACCTATCTGAAGCCGTCCGGCCTCGGCCGCGGGCTGCTCACCGCCCGGCAGGGGCACGGCAACCCCAACCCCAAGCAGATCAAGACGGCCACCGAGGCCGCCTCGGCCCTCGCCGAGGAGATCAACGGCTTCCCCGGCTCCAACGTCGGCGAGCTGACCGGCATGCCGCTCACCGCCCACTTCCTCGGCGGCTGCCCCATCGGCGCCAGCAGCGACACCGGGGTGATCGACCCGTACCACCGGCTGTACGGCCACCCCGGCATCTCCGTCGTGGACGGCGCCGCAGTCTCGGCGAACCTCGGGGTGAACCCGTCGCTGACCATCACCGCGCAGGCCGAGCGGGCGATATCGTTCTGGCCCAACAAGGGCGAGGAGGACCCGCGTCCGAAGCAGGGCGAGCCCTACCGCAGGATCCAGCCGGTCGAGCCCAAGTCCCCGGTGGTCCCGGCGGACGCGTTCGGCGCGCTGAAACTGCCGTTCCTTCAGGTGCCTCCGCTGCCGCCGAAGAAGAAGCAGACGGAGAAGAAGCAGGCGGAGAAGGAGCAGACGGAGAAGGAGCAGACGGAGAAGAAGCAGGCGGAGAAGGAGCAGGCGGAGAAGGAGCAGGCGGAGAAGCAGTAGCTGAAGAAGCAGTGGTCGGCGAGCCCCGGGGCGAAGCAGCCTCCGAGCCCCGGGGCAGGAAATAAAAGGTGAGGACCTGCGCTCCCCTCCGAGCACAGGTCCTCACCGTTGTTCCGGGGTGTTCCGGAGTGGTCCGGGTGGTCCGGGTGGTCCGGAATGGTCCGGGCGTGCTTACGCCTCGGCACCCGCCTTGCGGCGGCGCACCACGAACACGGCACCGGCACCGGCGACGACGGCGAGACCGCCGGCCAGGCCGATCATCGGAAGCGCGGAGCTGGAGCCGGTCTCGGCGAGGCTGCCGGTGACCTTCGGCGTGTCGCTGCTCGGCTTCTCGTCCGTGACGGGAGCCTTGCCGCCTACCTGCGGCTTGGTGCCCTCGGTGTCGGTGCCGGCGGGCACGATCCGGAAGCGGTACGACGCGGCACCGAAGCCGGTGCACTCGGCGTCGGCGTCACCGTAGATCGTCACGCCGAAGGAGAACGCGGCGCCGGCCGGGGCGGACGGCTTCACGTTCAGGCGCAGCGGGATGTCGACCTCGTAGCCCGGCTCGAGCTCGTCGGTCCAGCCGACGTAGCCCACCGCGTAGCCCTCCGAGTCGAGGTCGAACCAGACCTTCTCGGTCGGGTCGTAGGCCTGGACCTGGACCTGCTTGCTCTTGAACAGCTGCTCCCACTCCTCGTCGGCTGAGGCGCCGGCGAAGAAGCCCAGGTCCTGGAGGGTGGAGTCGGAGTTGTTGGCCACGTTCAGCGTGAACTTGTGCCAGCCGCTGCCCGCGGCGATCTTGCCCGGCAGGCCGGAGATGCTGATGTCGACCTTGGTGTCCTCGCACTCGGCCGGGACCGGCTCCTCCTCGTCGTCCTCCGGAGCGGAGGTGCTGGGCGCGGGGCTGGACGGCGCGGTGCTCGGGGTGTCCTCCGGAGCCGGGTCACCGGTGGACTCCTCGTCCGACGGCTCGGTGGTGTCCTTCGACCCGTCGTCGCTCGGCTTGTCGGTGTCGTCCGTCTCGCCCTCGGGCGCGGTCGACTCGGTCGTCTCGTCCGAGGACGGCTCGGTCGACTTGTCGCCGTCGTTCGTCCCACCTTCGACGGGCGACTCGCTGGCGGAGACAGCGGGGGCCGGTTCGGTCGCGTAAGCGGCCGGGGCCGCGAGCAGAGCGACCGGGGCGATCACGGCCGTGGCGGCCGCTGCTGCCATGGCGCGGCGAAGCTTCATGTAGACCTCGGAAAGTCCGGCGCGCCACGCGTTGCGGCGCGCATTGGGGGAGGCCTGCCCGCGTGTGGGGCGCGGATGCGGCCTTGGTTTCGGTGGTTTGATCATTGAGCCGGGTGAAAGGTTGTTCGGAAGCCCACGGAATTTTTATGTGAGGTGGATCACTAGTTCGATGTGATCGCCGACGGCGTACGCTCCCAGACCAAAACCCCGACAGAAAGCCGTTGTTGTGGCCGCCGAGCAGTCGTCCGAGGAACCCGCACCGGAGTCGTCCGCGATACCCGACGACGTTTGGGAGAAGTTCGCCCAGGACAGCGAGCGAGACATCCGCGCCTCCGCGCCCAGGGAACCGTCCGCCAGGGCGCGGATGGTGACCGAGCGGCTGCGGGCGATGGACGAGCAGCGCGCGAGGGAGGGCGCGAAGGGCCGGCGACGCTGGGGCCGGCGCAAGCCCGCCCGGCCCGCCGAGCCGGAGGGCTGGCGCACCGGACCACCCACCTGGCACGACCTGGACGGCGGCCGGAGCAGCCGCCGCCGCACGGTCTGGAGCATCGTCGGCGTGCTGCTCGCCGCTGCCGTGGCGCTGGTCGCGGTGAAGCCGGGCCTGCTGTCCCACCTGCCCGGCGGGCTCGGCGATCACTTCGGGGAATCCTCGGACGAGGGCGCGGCGCCGTCCCCGCTCGCTCCGGAGACCGCCCGGCCCACCGGCCCGCCGTCCGACGGCCCCGCTGGGGTCCCCACGCGTGAGCGGCCGTTCGCCGGATCGCCCGCCGCCCGCTGGGAGTCGGGAGCGGACGCCATCCGGCTGCCCGAGGCCAAGGCCATGGGCGGGGTCTCCGCCGAGCGGATCGGTGACGCCCTGCGCAAGACCAAGGAGTTCCTCGTCGCCGCGAACCTCGATCCGCAGGTGCTGCAGGGAGGCGAGCCCAAGAAGGCGCTCGCCCTGGTGGACCCGCTGGAGAAGGACTACCTCCAGAAGCTGCGCGCCGGGCTGCGCAAGCCCACCGAGAAGAACGACCCGGTGGTGGCCTTCTCCCGCTTCGACCCCGAGCAGGTCGAGATCCTCGACGACGTGCGGGTGCGCGGCCGCATCACCGTGGAGCCCGCACGGGGAGCCAAGGGCAAGGCCGTGATCAAGGCGGACTACACCTTCGTGTACGCGGCACTGCACGCCGGTGGCGGCGACGAGGTGGCCCGCGCCATCGTGCGCCGCGGCCTGGAGGTGGCCGTGCTGGACCTCGCCGAGTACCAGGGCACCGAGGGGCGCCTGTGGATCTCCGACGTCCGCAGCGAGATCAACAACGACGACTGCAAGGACGGCGACGGGGTGATCCGTCCCCAGTTCCTCGCCGACCGGCAGACGGGCCCCGGCACGACCGGCGCGCCGGTCGACCCCTACGACCGCGGCAGGGAGCTGCCCGGCGGGGGCACCGGCGGCTGCGGCGTCATCACCCGCAGCTGAGGCACAGGGCTGTGCTTCGCGGTGTCCGAGGTCTCAGGGCGCGCGAAGGGCCCCGCGGGGCGGAGCCGCGGGGCCCTTCCTTCGTCAGCACCGGCGTCAGGGCAGCACCGGTGCCTGGGGGAAGCGGCGCCGGGGGGTAACGCCGCCGGCCTGGAGCTCCGGCAGTCACCGCCGGTCCGCCTTCCGGCGCGTCTGCGCAGGAGCAATGCAGTTGTCTGCGGGGGGACTCGGGCTCGTACGCATCGTGCTCGAGGGGTGCGGCCTCCGCAAGCAGTTCGTCCCGGACGGGGACAGTCCCGCCGGCCGGCCCCGGGCGTCCCCGGAGCCGGCCGTTCTCTTGGGTGACCGGTCTGCTGTCCCCTGCCGTCCGGTCACTTCCCGGAGCGAGGTCCCACGACGCACGGCACGATCCGCGCGCCTCATCGCTCCGGCGAGCCACGCGTGGTTCTTTCGGGCCCGCCCCTGGCTGGCACGGACACCGGTACCAACGAAGGCTCCGGCGGCCGGTCACGCGCCGTACGGGTGAGAAGGATGCGCACGTCTGTACCGGGAACGTGGATTCAGGTGTACCGGGAACGTGGATTCAGGCCGCCGGCCCCGCCGGCCCGCCGGATCCGTTCGGACGGTCCCGCTCAGATCTTCCCGCGGCACAGCTCCAGCAGGGTCATCGCGAGCGCCGTGCCCGGCTTGCCCAGGGCCTCCCTGTAGTGGGTGAGGATCTCCATCTCGCGGGCCAGGTTCACCCGGCGCCCGCCGGAGGCGATGCGTTCCTTCTGGATCACGGCGGAGACGGCCATCCGTTCCTGGATCAGGCCGATGATCCGGTCGTCCAGCGCGTCGATGCGTTCCCGTGCGTTGCTGATCAGGTCCGCGGCCTCCGGGGTGCGGGCGCCGGTCCGCTCGGCGGCCGCGGCTGCGGATGTGGCCGTGGGCGCGGACGGGGCCGCGGAGGTGGCGGTGGTCACGGAGGTGGCGGTGGTCACGGCGGGCGCGGTGGTCGCGGTGCGTGCGGTGGTCTTGTCGGTCGCGGTGGCGGTCATGCCGGGGCTCCTCACATGTGGTGTCGGTCGCCCCGGATCGGCAAGGTCCGGATACGCCAGGCGCCCCGGGCCTTGTCGGCCCGGGGCGCCTGGGAAGTCGCTTGTCAGTAGCTCAAGCAGCACGACCATGGCAGCCGGCGGGCCGGTTGCCATAGGTAAAGACGAAGGTCGCGTGGATGAGCATGGGCGCAAGTATGCCGATCCCGCGCGGGGTGTCCAAGCCGGGCCGCATGGTGAGACGGGCGGCCCCGGCCGGGGCGGAGGGGGGCCTTCGTGCGCCCCGGTAGAATCGGGAGGCACAAGACCCCCGCCCCACCGCCGGAAGGCACCTCGTGTCATCAGCGACTCCCGCTGCCCACGCGCCCGACACCGTCCTGGTCGTCGACTTCGGCGCACAGTACGCCCAGCTCATCGCCCGACGCGTCCGTGAGGCGCGGGTCTACAGCGAGATCGTGCCGAGCACCATGCCGGTCGAGGAGATCCTCGCCAAGAACCCGGCCGCGATCATCCTGTCCGGCGGCCCCTCCTCCGTGTATGAGGAGGGCGCCCCCCGCCTGGACCGCCGGATCTTCGAGGCGGGCGTCCCCGTCTTCGGCATGTGCTACGGCTTCCAGCTGATGGCCCAGACCCTGGGCGGCACTGTCGACAACACCGGTGCCCGCGAGTACGGCCGTACCGATCTGCACGTCTCCAAGTCGTCCTCCACCCTCTTCGAGGGCACCCCGGACGAGCAGTCGGTGTGGATGTCGCACGGCGACGCCTGCTCCGCCGCCCCCGAGGGCTTCGAGGTCACCGCGTCCACCGACGTCGTCCCGGTCGCCGCCTTCGAGAACGACGAGAAGAAGCTCTACGGCGTCCAGTACCACCCCGAGGTGATGCACTCCACCTACGGGCAGCAGGTGCTGGAGCACTTCCTCTACCGGGGCGCGGGCCTGTCGCCCTCCTGGACCACGGGCAATGTGATCGAGGAGCAGGTCGAGGCGATCCGCGAGATGGTCGGCGACAAGCGCGCCATCTGCGGTCTGTCCGGCGGTGTGGACTCCGCGGTCGCCGCCGCCCTCGTGCAGAAGGCCATCGGCTCCCAGCTGACCTGCGTCTACGTCGACCACGGCCTGATGCGCAAGGGCGAGACGGAGCAGGTCGAGAAGGACTTCGTGGCCGCCACCGGCGTCCAGCTGAAGGTCGTGAACGCTGAGGAGCGGTTCCTGGCCGCGCTCAAGGGCGTCTCCGACCCCGAGGAGAAGCGGAAGATCATCGGCCGAGAGTTCATCCGGGTCTTCGAGCAGGCCCAGGCCGAGATCGTCGCCGACGAGGGCCCCGCGGTGGAGTTCCTGGTCCAGGGCACCCTCTACCCGGACGTGGTGGAGTCCGGCGGCGGCACCGGCACCGCCAACATCAAGTCTCACCACAACGTCGGCGGCCTCCCCGAGGACCTCGAGTTCAAGCTGATCGAGCCGCTGCGCAAGCTGTTCAAGGACGAGGTCCGGATGGTCGGCCAGGAGCTCGGCCTGCCCGAGGAGATCGTCCACCGCCAGCCCTTCCCCGGCCCCGGCCTCGGCATCCGCATCGTCGGCGAGGTCACCAAGGAGCGGCTCGACCTGCTCCGCGAGGCCGACGCGATCGCCCGCGAGGAGCTGACCGCGGCCGGCCTCGACCGCGACATCTGGCAGTGCCCGGTGGTGCTGCTCGCCGATGTGCGGTCGGTCGGCGTCCAGGGCGACGGGCGGACCTACGGCCACCCGATCGTGCTGCGCCCGGTCTCCAGCGAGGACGCCATGACCGCCGACTGGTCGCGGCTGCCGTACGACGTCCTGGCGAGGATCTCCACCCGGATCACCAATGAGGTGCGGGACGTCAACCGGGTCGTGCTCGACGTGACGTCGAAGCCGCCGGGGACGATCGAGTGGGAGTGATCCCGCAGGAGTGATGCCGACGGGCGCCCTGGTCTGACCGGGGCGCCCTGGCTTTTCCGGGCACCCAGGTCGTCCCCCGGGCGCCCGGGGTCCGGCGGTGCCCGGGATCAGGTCCGTTTGAGCGTGCGCACCGGCTCTCCGGGCTTCCAGACCTGCATGACCAGGTACTTCTCGTCCTCGACGTAGGTCCGCACGACCTCCGTCAGCTCGGTGCGGAAGAGGTGGAACGGCTCCGGCGGTTCCGCCTTATCCGCTTTTTCTTCTTCTTCTGCTGCTGCTGCTTCTGCCGCCTTTTCGGTGTTTCCGCTCGTTTCTCTCTTTTCGCCTTCGTTGTACTTGCGGCGGATCTCCTCGTCCTCGACCTCGAACGCCCGGCCGCTGATCCGGACGTCGCCGCCGCCCATGGTGGTGCCCTCCCCGGGGTTCGCCTGGAGCGCGAAGCGCGGGTCGCGGCGCAGGTCGAGCGCCTTGCGCGAGTCGGGCATCATGCCGAACCACAGCTCGCCGTCGAAGAAGCGCACCTCCAGGCCGGTGGTGCGCGGTGAGCCGTCCTTGCGGAGCGTCGCCAGGACGTGGTGGGTGTAGGCGCGGAAGCGCTCCTCCACGGTTCTCGCGAAGTCCGGCTCGGCGGTGACGAAAGCCTCCCAGTTCACGTTCATAAGGGGAGTGTTCCGCGAATACCGGACATCTGCTGTCGGGTAAACGGAGTGTTGTATCGCCTTTACAGAACCGATCTGTCGTACCGGGCCTCCCGGCGGCAACTTCCGCCCCATACGCAAACCCCCCGCGGGAGGTCTTATGCACGGGCCCACCCCGCCCCCGCCGCTGCCCACCGATCAGTTGCGGTTCGCCATGCCGCCGATGCACGAGTCGGTCGAGGACGAGCGCCGGCACCGCAAGGAGCGGCTAGCGGGCGCGCTGCGGCTGTTCGGGCGGCTCGGCTTCGAGGACGGCGTCTCGGGGCACATCACCGCACGCGACCCCGAGTACTCCGACTGCTTCTGGGTCAACCCGTTCGGGATGCCCTTCCGGCACGTCACCGTGAGCGACCTGGTGCTGGCCAACCGGGACGGGCAGGTCGTGGAGGGCCGCTACCACGTCAACCAGGCCGCGTTCACCGTGCACGCCCAGGTGCACGCCGCACGGCCCGACGTCGTCGCCGTCGCCCACTGCCACTCGGTGTACGGGCGGGCGCTCGCCGCGCTCGGTGAACTGCTGGAGCCGATCACCCAGGAGAGCTGCGCCTTCTACGAGGACCACGCGCTCTACGACGCCTACAGCGGGGTCACCGTCGACGCGGAGGAGGGCCGGCGCATCGCCGCGGTGCTCGGTACGCACAAGGCCCTGGTGCTGCGCAATCACGGGCTGCTCACGGTGGGGGACTCGGTCGACGCGGCGGCGTGGTGGTTCGTGTCGATGGAACGCTCGTGCCAGGTGCAGCTCGCCGCGAAGGCTGCCGGGCGGCCCGTGCTGATCGACCACCGGCAGGCGGTGGCCACGCGGGAGCAGCTGGGCGGGGATCTGGTGGCCTGGATCAACTACCAGCCGATGTGGCGGGACATCACGCGGAGCGAGCCGGAACTGCTGGGGTGAGCTGGTGAAGGGCGGGTGCCAGTCCGTCGGGGGGCGGGTGAATGGGCGGCCGGTCCATCGGGGTGGCCGGGCGAAAGGGCTGGGTTCGGGTTGACGCGTTGACTTGGTGGGTCAATGCGAGGTTCCGAGGTTCACCCCTGGTGACGCGGAGCGGCGGAGGGGGGAGGCACGGAGGGCGATCGGGCTAGGGCACAATTCGCTCTCGTCATCGGTGAGTTGTGGAAGGCGGGCATCGGGCGTGGCGGTGCAGGAGGCGAGACAGAGCGGCATGGACGCCGGTGTCGGTGAGGCTGCGCACGGAGGCGGGTGCACCTGCGGGGACTGCCCGCACGGGGTGCGGGAAGGGCACCGGCGTGCGGTCGCGGCGTTTCTGCGCAAGCGGGACGAGTTCGCGGCCGGGCAGGGGCTGCCGGCCGCCGTCGCCCACTCGGCGTCCGCCTCCCGGCAGTGGGTGTCGGAGGAACTGACGCAGGCCGCGGGGGTCGTCGCCGAGCGCGGCCGCGCGGAGGGCGCGGCCTGGTTCGCCCGGGTGTGGCGGTGGACGGCGGTCGCGGTGTGGGCCGCGGTCGTGCTGCTGCTGGTGGTGCAGGCGCTCACGGCGGTCGGTGCGGGGTGGACCGATGCACGGACCGCCGGGCTGCTGGCGGCGGTGGTGGTCGCGGCGGCGCTGACGGCGGCGTCGTGGTTCCACCGGGCGCGGGGCGGGGTGCTGGCGCCGGTGATCGGGGAGGACAACCGTCTCTCCACCTCGCGTGCGGTGGCCGCGGGCTGGGTGCTGTTCGTCGTCTACGCGGTGCTGGTGCTGGCGGGGAGGCTGGCGGCGGCCTCGGGGCGCGGTGAGCGTGAGGCGCTGATCGACGGGCTCGGGCTGCGCCGGGGTGTCGGTGTGGTGACCGTGCTGGCGGTGGTGTGCGGGGTCGCGGTGCTGGTGCGGCGAGTCGTCGGGGTGCGGGTGCAGGCGCAGCGGCTGCAGAAGGTGCGGGCGGGGCGGCCGCGGGCGGCGGATCTGCTGACCGACGACGACGGGCGTGGGTCCTTCGCGGACATCCAGTACGTGGTGATCAGCGCGGCGGCGCTGGTGTTCGCGGCGGTGCGGCTGGGGCGGCGGCCGGATCAGCTGCCGGATCTGCCGTGGGGGCTGGCGGTGGTGGTGCTGGTGTCGGCGGCGACGTACCTCGCGGCGAAGTATGCGGAGGGCGGGCGGCCGGTGATTCTGTCGGTGGTGCGGGCCCGGGAAGCGGGGGATCTGGATGGGCCGATCCGGACCGGGGACGACATCGAGATCCGGGGGGTCGGGTTCGTGCCGGTCGGTGCGCGGAGCGCGGATCTCTTGTCGCGGATGGTCGTGCGGATCGGGGCGGTGAATGTGCATGTGCCGCTGGTGCCGGTGAAGGGTGGCTTCGCCAATCCGACGGACACGGTGCTGACGGTTCCCGTCCCTGCCGAGGTCGAACCCGGGCGCGTGGAAGTACAGGTCATCACAGCGGCGGGCGTCGAAACCAACCGCGTCGCCATCGACGTGACGGAGTAGCGGTTCCGGCTGAGGCTGGGTGGGGGTTCGCGTGGCCATGCCTGCGGCGCAACTGTCCCTCCGGTGGGGGTGCGCGTAGCGCCCACGGTGGGTGGGTGAGTCGGGGCCGGAGTGGTGGTGTCCGTCCTCGGCCTGGCGCGCAATAGGTCGCCTTTTGGGTACTGGCGCGGACGCGCCTGCCGCTGCGGGCGGACACCACCACCCCGACCCCTCCCCGCCGCGCGCGACTGCGGCCGCCCAAGCCCCGGTGGTCTGTTGAGCGCCGTGCGCGGCTACCCGCGCCGCGTCACTGCGGGCATTCGTGCCGCCTGAGGCGATGGGGGTCCCCCCGCTCGAGCGAAGCCGAGAGTGGGGGAGGGTGGGCGATGGGGGTCCCCCCGCTCGAGCGCAGCCGAGAGTGGGGGAGGGTGGGCGATGGGGGTCCCCCCGCTCGAGCGCAGCCGAGAGTGGGGGAGGCACCCCTTCAGCGGGGCTAGCGCACCCCACGCCCGGTCGGCAACGGCACCGGGGCCGTAAACCCGCCCAGCAGCCGCACCCCTCCCCAGCCGGGCACAGCCCAGTAGAGGCGCACGGGATGCGAGGGCGCCGGAGTGGTGGGAAATCTAGGCGTGCCGCGGCCAATTGCCGGGTTGAAGGATTGAGCCGGGGCTGATTGTCGTACGTATGGTCTCTTGAGGGGGTCTCGACAGGGCGGCGAGAGGCGACGGAGAGCGATGACTCACGGTATGCGATCGGACACGTACGGCCCCCACCTGGACGGAGACGGTGACTGGCGGGACACCGCCACGCGCTACGCACTGCTCCCCCTGAGGATCTTCCTGGGGGTGACCTTCATCTACGCCGGCCTCGACAAGCTGACCGACAGCGCGTTCATGAAGGACTCCGGGGCGGGATCCATCGGGGACATGATGCGGAGCGTACGGGACTCCTCCGCCATTCCGGCGATGGTCGACATGGCCCTGGAGAACCCCGTGGCCTTCGGTTACGCGATCGCCTTCGGTGAGCTGGCCGTGGGGATCGGCACGCTGCTGGGGCTGCTCGCGCGGCTCGCCGCGCTCGGGGGCGCGCTGATCTCGCTGAGCCTGTGGCTGACCGTCAGCTGGGCCTCCGACCCGTACTACTTCGGGAACGACCTGCCCTACCTCATGTCGTGGATCCCGCTGGTGCTGGCCGGCGCCCCCGTGCTGTCGATCGACGCCGCGCTGCGGGCACGGCGACGGGAGCGCAGGGGCGGTTACCGGTAGCTCTCCTCGGTACGGGCACCGGGCTCGTCGCGCCGGCGTATGAGGCGGGCGAGTACTCCCAGCGCGCCCGCCAGGAACAGGCCACCGGTGACCACCGGGATGAGCGTGAACCAGGGGATCTCCCAGGCGCCGCGCGCATCACCGGCGTAGAGCACTCCGGTGAGGAGGAGGACGACGCCCGCGACCAGCCGGCCGGGCTGGAACTCATGACGCAGCACGGCTCACCTCCGCCTGCCCCGCTCCGACGTGGAGGTCGAGGCGGAGCGTGCCCGACTTGCCGGCACCCTCGAGGGTCAGGCTCTTCTGCTTGCCCGGTGCCACATCCACGTCCTTCTTGTCGTCGCCCGGCAGCTGGACGTCGCCGAGGCCCACGTCGATGTTCAGTTTCACGGTCGCATCCCGCGGGACGATCACATGGATGCGGCCCAGTCCTACGTGCCCCGAGGTCGAGACGGTTCTGCCCTCGGGGACGCGTATCCGGGACAGGTCCAGCGTGCCGGTGCCGGTGCCCAGCTCGTAGGAGGGGCGTGTCTGTGCGACCGAGGCGGGCTTCCAGGTGGTGCGGTTCCACTCGGTGGTGACGTCCTTCGGCAGGGCTGCCGAGGCGGCCAGCAGGCTCGCCGTGATGACGGCGAGGACGATGGATCCGGCGCCGGTGCGGCCCAGGAAGGCGCTGACCGCGATGCCGAGCCCGAAGACGGCGAGGGCACAGGCCAGTCCCGTCTGCAGGCTGGTGCCGAGGGAGTGCGTGTCCCAGGTGAGCTGGGTGCCGAGGTAGGCGGCCACGAGGGCGAGCAGGAACACCCAGCCGCCTATCCAGCGGGGTCCGCGCGGTCTCGGGGGGCGGGGAGTGTGGGGGGTGGCGCGTGCGTGGGTGCCCAGGCTGACGTCGAGCGCGGCGGCGACGTCGCGCTCGTGGGAGTCCCGCGGGCCCCAGAGGTAGCCGGTGCCGCCGACATGGGTGCCGTCCTTGACGATGGGGTCGCGCCACCAGGAAGGGTAGGCCGTGGGAACCGGGGGCGCCTGCGCCTCCGGCGGGGCGTCGGCCGTGGCCTGGGCGGTCACCGGGTCGGGGCTGGGGGCGCCGCGGTGCCGGGACCAGTACCCGGCGCCGGCGAGCAGGATGGACAGTATGACGGCGAAGCTCAGCACCCCGCCGTTGTTCAGCATGGTCAGGAAGACACCGCAGCCGACCAGCGCGAACAGCACGGCCGCCAGCGTGTGGCCCTCGACCCGGCCGGTGAGCAGCTTGCGGAACTCGTGCTCGTCCTCCTCGTCGTCGTAGGGGACGAACAGCCAGGCGAAGCCGTAGAAGATCAGGCCGATGCCGCCGGTGGCGGAGAGCACGGCGAGGGTGATCCGGAAGATCACCGGGTCCATGTCGCACTGCCGGCCGAGCCCGGCGCACACCCCGCCGATCATCTGGTGCCTGCGGTCGCGACGGAAGCGGTGGGGCGGCTCGGGCGTGGTCTCCTCGGGACCGTCCGGCGGCGGGGCGGTGGCTCCTGCCGTCGCTCCCTTCCTCGCCCGCGCGTCCGCCTGCTCGTGCGGGCGCGCGCCGGCCGCGCCGGGCACGGCGTCCCGCGGCCCGGCGCCCTGCTCGGGGCGCGGGCCGGAGCCGGGTCCCGGACCCGTCGCGGCGTGCTGGTGATCCGTCATGTGTCCATGGTGACGGGCGAGCAGCCGCGGCGGGAGTCGGAACGACCCTGGCCCGACCCTGATATGCCCCTGAGCCGGGGCCGGGGGAGTGTTCGAAGGGCGGGGCGCGCGGAGATCAGGGGAGTCTCCGGGACCGACCCTGATGCTCCGGACGGGCGGGCGTGTGACCATCAATGGCATGTCGGAAGCCGCAGCAGCGCCCACCGCTGAGCCGCGGCCGCCGCGCAAGCTCTACCGCAGCAGTGACGGACGCTGGCTGGGGGGCGTGGCGCGGGGGCTCGCCGGACACCTCGGGCTGCCCGTGATCTGGGTCCGGCTCGCGTTCGTCGCCCTGTTCACGGCGGACGGTCTCGGCGCGCTGCTGTACGCCGCGTTCTGGTTCTTCGTGCCGCTCGGTGTCGGCGGGGTGAACGCCCAGAAGCCGCCGTCGCTGGTCACCACGGAGATATCGCCGGACGGCCGCCGCCGGCTGGTCGCCCGCAAACCGGACAAGGGGCAGATCGTCGCGCTGCTCCTCATGGTCGTCGTGGCCATGGTGTTCGTGGGCAATGTGAACCTCACCAACGGCGCCCGCGCCTACCTGTGGCCGCTGGTGCTGGTCGGCGCCGGCGTGGCGCTGGTGTGGCGGCAGGCGGACAACGCCCGCCGGGCCCGCTGGATGGAGGTCGGGCGGCGCCGGCGCACGGTCACGCTGCTGCGGGCCGTCGCGGGCGTGCTGCTGGTGACCGTGGGCGTCTCCGGGATATTCGTGCTGCAGGGCTCCGGGGCCCACCTGGGCGCGGTGCTGCAGGCCGCCCTCGCCGTCCTCGTCGGCATAACGCTGCTCGCCGGCCCCTATCTGGTGCGGATGACGCAGGACCTCTCCCAGGAGCGGCTGATGCGCATCCGCGCGCAGGAACGGGCCGAGGTGGCCGCCCATGTGCACGACTCGGTGCTGCACACCCTCACCCTGATCCAGCGCAACGCGGACAACCCCGCCGAGGTGCGCCGTCTCGCCCGCGCCCAGGAGCGCGACCTGCGCACCTGGCTCTACAAGCCGGAGGGCACCGGCAAGGACGAGGCCGACGAGCCGGCCAACCTGGCCGACGCCGTGCGGCGCACGGCCGCCGAGGTGGAGGACAAGCACGGCGTTCCCATCGAGGTCGTCGTGGTGGGCGACTGCCCGCTCGACGAGAAGGTGGGCGCGCAGATGCAAGCCGCGCGCGAGGCAATGGTGAACGCCGCCAAGTACGGTGGCGAGGGTGGTGCGGTTCAGGTCTACGCCGAGGTCGAGGGGAGAACGGTGTTCGTGTCCGTCCGCGACCGCGGCCCCGGCTTCGACCTCGATTCGATACCCGCCGACCGCATGGGCGTCAGAGAATCGATCATCGGCCGCATGGAGCGCAACGGCGGCACGGCGCGGGTGCGCGCGGTGCCGGACGGCGGCACGGAGGTCGAGCTGGAGATGGAAAGGGCGGAGAACACGTCATGAGTGAGCCGACCGAGGCGAACGGAACGGCCGGACCGGCACCGGAGGCCGAGGCCGCGGAGGCCGGCTCCGCACGGCGCCATGTGCGGGTCGTCCTCGTCGACGACCACCGCATGTTCCGCACCGGCGTCCAGGCCGAGATCGGCCAGACCGAGCAGACGGGCGTCGAGGTGGTCGGCGAGGCCGCCGACGTCGACCAGGCGGTCTCGGTCATCACCGCGACCCGGCCCGAGGTCGTCCTGCTCGATGTGCACCTGCCCGGTGGCGGCGGTGTCGAGGTGCTGCGCCGCTGCGCCGCGCTGATGAACGACACCGAGCAGCCGGTCCGCTTCCTGGCGCTGTCCGTGTCGGACGCGGCGGAGGACGTGATCGGTGTGATCCGCGGCGGCGCCCGCGGTTACGTCACCAAGACGATCACCGGCACGGACCTGGTGGACTCGATCTTCCGGGTGCAGGAGGGCGACGCGGTGTTCTCGCCGCGCCTGGCCGGGTTCGTGCTGGACGCCTTCGCCTCCACCGACGCACCCCCGGTCGACGAGGACCTCGACCGGCTCACCCAGCGCGAGCGCGAGGTCCTCCGGCTGATCGCGCGGGGCTACGCCTACAAGGAGATCGCCAAGCAGCTGTTCATCTCGGTGAAGACGGTCGAGTCGCATGTCTCGGCGGTGCTGCGGAAGCTGCAGCTGTCCAACCGGCACGAGCTGACGCGGTGGGCGACGGCACGACGGCTGGTCTGAGCACGGGACGGCCGGGACGGCAGGGACGGCAGGGACGGCAGGGACGGCAGGGACGGGCAAGGGCAGCAGGCCGCTCAGCCCACCCGGGTGGCGCCCGCGAACGGCATCTGGTCGATGGGGGCCAGCCGGACCGGGGCGGAGGGGTTCGGGGCGTGGATCATCTGCCCGTTGCCGACGTAGATGCCGACATGGCTGATGCCTGAGTAGAAGAAGACCAGGTCGCCGGGGAGGAGTTCGGAGCGGGCGATACGGCGGCCCGCGTTGATCTGCGCATAGGTCGTGCGGGGCAGGGAGACGCCCGCGGAGCGGTACGCGGCCTGGATCAGCCCTGAGCAGTCGAAGGCGTCGGGGCCGGTCGCGCCCCACACGTAGGGGGTGCCGAGCTTCTGGTAGGCGTAGGAGACCGCCTGGGCGGCGCGGGAGCTGGGTGCCTGAGCGGTGGCGGCGCCGGGTGCGGCGAGGCCCTCCCGGCCGGCTGCCGAGGCGCGTGAGGCGCGGTCGGTGCCGTCGCCGTAGCCGGCGCGCTGCTCGGGAGTCAGCCGGGACAGCAGCCGGCGGGCCTCGCCGAGCTTCCCGGTGATCGTCTTCTTCTGCCGCTGGAGTTGCGCCTGACGGGAGGCGAGGGACTTCAGCTCGACGCGGGCGGCGCCGCGCAGCTGCTCGATCTCCCGAAGCTGTGCGCGTACCCGGTTCACGGCGGCGTTCTGGCGGCTGCCCGCCCGCTCGGCGAGCGCGACGCCGTCCAGGTAGCCGTCGGGGTCGTCGGAGAGGACCAGTTGCACGGCCGGGTCGAGGCCGCCGCTGCGGTACTGGGCGGTGGCGGCCGAACCCAGCGCGGACCGGGCCGCGTTGAGCCGCTCCTGCTTGCGGGCCGCCTCGTCCTGGAGTTTCCGCACCCGCTCCCGGGCCGCGTCCGCCTTCTCCTTCGCCCCGTTGTACTTCTCGGTGGCGACCTCCGCCTCCCGGTACAACTGGTCGACCCGGGCCTTGGCCTGCTGGGGAGTCAGCTGCGGATCGGCCTGCCCCGTGCCGTCCAGGACGGTGGTGGTGGCCGCGCCCGCGAGGGCGAGGGTGGCGGCGGTACGAGCGGTGGTACCGGCCGCCGAGCGCTGTCTGGACCTGCGGTGCGCTGCCATCTGGGACGTCACGTCCTTTCGACGACCGCCTGCCCCGTGACGGGGAACAGCTGAGCGATGATCCGGCGGCGGTGCGCACAGGGGGAGCGGTCCGCCGCCGGATCCTCTCGGCGGTGGTGTCCGGGTGCCGCCCCTGGTCCGGGCGGCGGTGGGGAGCCGGTCACCTGGTGCAGGACGCTAGACCCGGCCGGGCCGGCGCTGTGACGGGTTGCGCGGAAGTGACATGAGACAACCACGCAGTGACCGTATGTGACCGTGATTCCCGCTCGGGAACGACGGCCTGCACAGCTGAGCTGACCGAAATGCCGAAGGCGGGCGGGCGAGGCGGGCCCCGGTGCTATGGAGCGCCTCCGCGAGGCTCGTTCTCACCCGTCCTGAGTGTCCGGTCTCACCCTTCCTGAGCGTCCGGGCCGGTGTCGGCGGGGACGGGGGCGCTGGCTAGGCTCCGGCCCATGGACGTACTCATCCACCTCTTCGTCGGCCTGCACATCATCGGCATCGCCTCCCTGCTCGGAGGCTTCCTCACCCAGATGAAGGCGATGGGTGAGGGCACCGCCCGCTTCACCCCGGCCATGCTGCACGGCGCCCTGACGATGCTGGTCACCGGAGTGATCCTGGTCGGCCTCAACCAGGCCGACGACCAGTCGGTGAACAACATCAAGATCGGCGTGAAGCTGGCCCTGCTGATCGTGATCCTGGGCCTGGTCTATGTGAAGCGCGACGAGGAGAAGGTGGACAAGGGGCTGTTCGGCCTGGTCGGCCTGCTGACCACGGCGAACGTCTTCATCGCCGTGCTGTGGACCTGATCCCCTCCGGCACCGGTCCCGGCCCGACCGCGGAGCGGACCGCGCCGATCGCGACCGTCAGCCAGGCGGCCACCGCGATCCACACCAGCACCTCTCCCAGCCCCTCGAGCCACGGGGCGTCGACCACGGCGGACGTGGACAGCGCCGCCGTCGCCGTCATCCCCAGCGGGAACACCGTCGACCAGCGCCGCGGATCGTAGGCCGTCCGCGGCCAGCGGATCTCGCCGGCCAGCAGCACCACGCACAGGACCAGGTCCAGCACCACCAGCACCATGGTCATGACGCGCAGCACATGGCTGTCGTCGACGTTCCACAGGTACAGCCGCATGCTGTCGGCGGCCAGCAGCTTCGAACCGGCCAGCGCCGAGATGCCGAGCGCGCCCGCCGCCACCCAGTGGTCGCCCTTGCCCTCGGCCGTCTGCCGGAGGTCGAATCGGGCGAGGGCGAAGGCGTAGAGCACCAGCCCGAACCAGAACAGCGCCAGCGCCGCATGCGCCAGCCACGCCGCCGACTCGGCCGCGGCGAGCGTCGCCGCCAGCAGAGCCAGCCCCTGCGTGGCCACGCAGCACAGGAACACCGCCCCGGGCATCCTCGGCCGCCAGCTCCCCACCACCAGGACGAGCAGCGGCGGCCAGAGCACCGCGGCCAGCGCCAGCAGCGCCTCGGCGAGCGTGCTCCAGTCCTCCGCGGCGAAGCGTGAGCCGATCACGGTGGTGGCCGCCACGGCGGTGAGCGCGCCCGGTGTCTGCGCCTCCGCCCGCCACCGCGTGCGCTCCCGCAGCAGCCGCAGCGCGAACTCCGCCGCCAGCCCCGCCCACGCGACGCAGGCCGCCCCGAGCATGGTCCGCGAGAGCACCTCGTACTCCGCCGGATGCAGCGCCAGCGACACGATGCCGCAGGCCATCACGGCGGCACCCTCCGCCGGGGACCGCCGCGCCCACCAGGTGCGGAAGGGGGACGGGCGGGAGGGGCGAGACATGCGCCGATGCTAGAAGAGCCGCCCCACGACACCCCGCCGGGCAACGCGCGCCCGCGCACGATCACCCGCGCAGGGGCATCGCTCGCGCAGAGGCACCATTCGGGTGCGCCCGCCGCACGCCCAGGCCGCCGGCGGGGCGGACTCCGCTTCGTCCGTCAGCCGGGGCGGACCGTCCCTTCTCCGCCAGGGCCTTCTCCGCCAGGGCCTTCTCTGTCAGGCGGGCCGGACCACGCTGTGGATCGCAGACTCGCCGTCGTAGTAGATCGACTCCTCGCGCACATAGGTGCCCGGCTTCGGGGCGTGGATCATCATGCCGTTGCCTATGTAGATGCCCACGTGGGTGACGTCGTCGTAGAAGAAGACCAGGTCACCGGGCTGCGCCTGGGACACCGGGACCGTCGTGCCGGCGTTCACCTGGTCGTAGGTGGTGCGCGGGAGGGTGACCCCGGCGGCCTTCCAGGCGGCCTGGGTCAGGCCGGAGCAGTCGTAGGAGCCGGGACCGGTCGCGCCCCATACGTACGGCTTGCCGATCTGGGCGCGGGCGAAGGCGATGGCCTTCGCGGCCTTGGTGGCGTACGACGAGTCCGTCGGGGGCGGAGTCGTCGTGCCCGAGGAGGAGCCGGACGAGCCGCTCTCCTGCTGAGCCGCCTCTCGCTGTGCCGCCTCCTGGGCCTTGCGCTGCTCCTCCTGCTGCCGGGCCAGCTCGGCGGCCTTGCGGGCGGCCTCCTCCTGCTTCTTCTTCTCGATCGCCGCGAGCCGCGCCTTCTCCTCGGCTGTCAGCTTCGACATCAGCTCGCGCGCCTCGGCCAGCTTCTTCTGGACCTTCGCCTTGGCGGCCTTCAGGTCGTTCTGCGACTCGGTGAGCGTCTGGAGGCTCTCGGTGGCCTCCTTCCGCTTCTTCATCGTCGCGGACTGCTGCTCGACGTAGTCGTCGACCGCTTCCTTCTGGCGGCCGGTCATCCGGCCCATCAGATGCTGCTGGTCGAAGACCTCCTGCGGCGAGTCCGCGAGCAGGAAGGTGGCGGTGTTGGACACGCCCGCGCCGGTGCGGTACTGGGCGGCGGCGTAGGAACCGAGCTGTTCCCGCGCCTCGTTGAGCTTCTGGGTGCGCTGGGCGACGTCGTCGAGCAGGGAGTCGACGCGCTTGCGCTGCTTCGCGGTCTTCTCCTTGGCCGCGTTGTACTTCTCGGTCGCCCACTCCGCCTGGCGGTACAGGTCGCCGACCTTCTTCTCGACCTCTTCGAGACTCGGCTTGTCGTCCGTCGGGGCGGCGTTGGCGGTCTGGCCCAGCAGGGCCACGGAGGTGAGGGCAGCCGTGGCGAGGGCGGGGGTGCGTATGCCTGCCACGCGTGGTACGGGGGTGCGCGACTTGCGATGCGACGCCAAGGGAGGCGACTCCTTCCAATGGTCCGCCTACCGGGTTAGCTGTCGGGTTCGGGCGGGTGCTTGGAAGGGTTGCCCTACGGCTGCTCCGCACGGGAGTGAGCCGATTCACCCCAGGTCTCGGTTGGGTCCCCGGCTCCGGGTGCCATCGGTCGGCACTGCCGGACTCGGCGGAGGCCGTGCGGTCCGGCGAGGTTCGCCGGTGGGGGTCGTACGGCCCGTCGGCACGGTAGCCAACTGGTGTGGCCCCTGTGAAGGTTGGTGGGCGATATGCCCGATACATTTTCGTGACCTTAGGGTCCGGGTGACACAGGGTGCCCGGCCGGTGCTCGACGGTGTCCGGGCCGGCGGCCCGGATCCGCCCGCCGGGAAGGGCCGGGAAGGCCGGGAAGGGCCGGGAAGGCCGGGAAGGGCGGGAAGGGCGTGGCGGGCGTCCGCCGGGAATGTGTGGATGTTCCGGGGCGGACCCGGGCTGTCGGTGGTGCGCCCTAGACTCGGAGAGCGATGAGCAGCCTCTTTGACGACAGCTTCCTGGCGAACCTCCAGGCCCAGCCGGGCCCCGCGGACGAGCCGCCGCCACCACCCGAGGACGATCACGTACCGGAGCCGCTCCCGGACGATCTGTTCGGCGGGAAGTTCGACGTGCCGCCGGAGCGTGAGGAGTACTACCGCGACGGCGCCCCCCGCCCGGTGACCGACTCCGCCGCGCTCCTGGAGGGGCTCAACGACAATCAGCGCGCCGCCGTCGTCCACTCCGGCTCACCCCTGCTCATCGTGGCCGGTGCCGGCTCCGGCAAGACCCGTGTGCTCACCCACCGCATCGCCTATCTGCTCGCCGAGCGGAACGTGCATCCGGGGCAGATCCTGGCGATCACCTTCACCAACAAGGCCGCCGGCGAGATGAAGGAGCGCGTCGAGCAGCTCGTCGGCCCGCGCGCCAACGCGATGTGGGTGATGACCTTCCACAGCGCCTGCGTGCGCATCCTGCGCCGCGAGTCGAAGAAGCTCGGCTTCACCTCGTCGTTCTCGATCTACGACGCCGCCGACTCCAAGCGGCTGATGGCGCTGGTCTGCCGTGATCTCGAGCTGGACCCCAAGCGCTACCCGCCGAAGTCCTTCAGCGCCAAGATCAGCAATCTGAAGAACGAGCTGATCGACGAGGAGGACTTCGCCGCCCAGGCCTCCGACGGCTTCGAGAAGACGCTCGCCCAGGCCTACGCCCTCTACCAGTCGCGGCTGCGCGAGGCCAACGCCCTCGACTTCGACGACCTGATCATGACGACGGTCAATCTGCTCCGCGCCTTCCCGGACGTCGCCGAGCACTACCGCCGCCGCTTCCGCCACGTCCTGGTCGACGAGTACCAGGACACCAACCACGCCCAGTACGCCCTGGTGCGCGAGCTGGTCGGCCCCACCGAGCACCCCGTGGACGTGCCGCCCGAGGCCGAGATCCCGCCCGCCGAGCTGTGCGTGGTGGGCGACGCCGACCAGTCGATCTACGCCTTCCGCGGCGCGACGATCCGCAACATCCTCCAGTTCGAGGAGGACTACCCGGACGCGACGACCATCCTGCTGGAGCAGAACTACCGCTCCACCCAGACGATCCTCAGCGCCGCCAACGCGGTCATCGAGCGCAACGAGTCCCGCCGCCCCAAGAACCTGTGGACCAACGCCGGAGCCGGCTGCCCGATCACCGGGTACGTCGCGGACACCGAGCACGACGAGGCCCAGTTCGTCGCCGACGAGATAGACCGCCTGGTCGACGCGGGCGAGGCCAAGGCCGGCGATGTCGCCGTCTTCTACCGCACCAACGCCCAGTCCCGTGTCTTCGAAGAGGTCTTCATCCGCGTCGGCCTGCCCTACAAGGTCGTCGGCGGGGTCCGCTTCTACGAGCGCAAGGAGGTCAGGGACGTCCTGGCCTACCTGCGGGTGCTCGCCAACCCCGAGGACTCGGTGCCGCTGCGCCGCATCCTCAACGTGCCCAAGCGGGGCATCGGCGAACGCGCGGAGGCGATGATCGACGCCCTGGCCCAGCGGGAGAAGATCAGCTTCCCGCAGGCGCTGAAGCGCGTCGACGAGGCGTACGGCATGGCCGCGCGCTCGGTCAACGCCGTCAAGCGGTTCAACACGCTGATGGAGGAGCTGCGCACCATCGTCGAGTCCGGCGCCGGACCGGCGACCGTGCTGGAGGCGGTGCTGGAACGCACCGGCTATCTGGCCGAGCTGCAGGCCTCCACCGACCCGCAGGACGAGACCCGCATCGAGAACCTCCAGGAACTCGCCGCCGTCGCCCTGGAGTTCGAGCAGGAGCGCGGCGAGGGGGAGGCCGGGACGCTGGCCGACTTCCTGGAGCAGGTCGCGCTGGTCGCCGACTCCGACCAGATCCCCGAGGAGGACGAGGAGGGCTCCGGCGTCATCACGCTGATGACGCTGCACACCGCCAAGGGCCTGGAGTTCCCGGTCGTCTTCCTCACCGGCATGGAGGACGGCGTCTTCCCGCACATGCGCGCCCTCGGCGACACCAAGGAGCTGGAGGAGGAGCGGCGCCTGGCGTACGTCGGCATCACCCGTGCCCGCGAGCGGCTCTACCTCACCCGGTCGACCCTGCGCAGCGCCTGGGGCCAGCCCTCCTACAACCCGCCCTCGCGGTTCCTGGAGGAGATCCCGGCCGCGTACGTCGAGTGGAAGCGGACGGGCGCGAGCACGCCGAAGGCCTCCGGGGCGGTCTCGGGGGTGGCGGCGTCGCTGTCGTCGTCCCGCTCCCGCTCCTCGGCCTCGGGCGCCTCGGGCTTCGCCACCCGCCGCACCGCGGACCGGCCGGTGGTGTCGCTGGCGGTCGGGGACCGGGTGACGCACGATCAGTTCGGTCTGGGCACCGTGGTCGCGGTGAAGGGCACGGGCGCGAACGCCGAGGCGACCATCGACTTCGGCGACGCCAAGCCCAAGCGGCTGCTGCTGCGGTACGCGCCGGTGGAGAAGCTGTAGCCGTCGGTCACGTCCGTGACCTGAGGAGGGGCTCCCGCCCGAGCGCGGGGGCCTCTTCGGGCGAGCCGTCAGGACGGCTCGAGTTGGGCGAGCGCGGTCAGGACGGCTCGAGGCCGTGGCTGCGGAACCAGGCGAGCGGGTCGATGGCCGAACCGCCGCCCGGCCGGACCTCGAAGTGCAGATGCGGGCCGGTGGAGTTGCCCGAGTTGCCGGAGTAGGCGATCGGATCGCCGGCCTTCACCGTCGTGCCCGAGGGCACCCGGTACGTGGAGAGGTGGCAGTACCACGTCTCCGTGCCGTCCTTGGCGGTCACGATCATCATGTTGCCGTAGGCCGGGTTGTACTGGGTGCGGACCGTGCCGTCGGTCGCCGCCATCACCGTGGTGCCGTAGGAGACGGGGAAGTCGATGCCGGTGTGCACGGACATCCAGTTGATGCCGGACTGGCCGTAGTACGCGCTCAGTCCGTGCTGGGCGACCGGGAGCGCGAACTTGGGGCGGAGCCGCTCCTTGCGGGCCGCCTCCTCGGCCGCCCGCTTGCGCTCGGCCTCCTGCTGCGCCTTGAGGTCGATGCGCTCCTGGGTGCGGCTGGCCCGGTCGGCGAAGTCGTCGGCGCCGGCGGCGAGGCTCTCCAGTTGGGTGTCCAGCTTGACGTTGGCGGCGGACGGTTTCACCGGCTGCGCGTCGGCCGCGGTGGTGTTGGTCTCCTGGCCGCCCTCGTCGGCCAGGTCGCCCACCGAGGCCGCGGCGATCCCGGCGACGCCCATCACGCAGGCCGACGGCACGGCCACCGTGAGCAGCGCGGAGCGCTTGGCGGGGGTGCGGCGGCGGGAGCGGGATGCGGCACGTCCGGCCGGGCGGGGCGCGGGGACGGGGATGATCTCCTCCTGCCCCTCGAGCAGGGTCACCCGGGGCAGTTGACCGGTGTCGCCCGACCGCGCGGAGGTCTCTGCGGCGCCGTGATCCTCGGACTCCCCAATCGCCCCGGTCTCGTCGGAGTGGCCCGCCTGGTCGAACGCGGCGGTGGCCTGCGGGTCGCCCGCTTCGGGCTGCTGCCCGTAGGCCTCCGGCGACGTGGGGGCGGTGTTCTGCTCGCCGTTCCACTGGGTGGCGTCGTAGGCGCCGGTGTCGAAGGCCTGGGTGCCCCACTCCCAGTGCTGGGTGTGCACCCCGGTGCCGTCGGACGGGTCGGGCTGGAGCCAGGCACCGGCGTCCCACTGGCCGCTGACCTCGGGCGAGGTGCCCTGCGTGGGGATCAGTGGGAGCTGCTGCTCGCCGGGCGTCCACTGGGTCGGGTCGTAGAAGCCGGTGTCGTAGGAGGCGTAGTGCTGGGCCGCGTAGGCGTCGTACTGGCCGGTGGCGTCGACGCCGGCGGACCACTGCCCGGTGGTGTAGGAGCCCGTGTCGTGGCCGCTGCCGGGGAGGTCACCGAAGAGAGGGTCGGCGGCGAAGCTCGTGCCGGTGTGGGCGCCGGTACCGAAACCGGTGGCGGCAAAACCATTGGCGTCATAGCCGCCGTACGTGGTGAAGTCCCCGTACTGGGCTTCCTGGACGCCGTACGACGCATAGTGCGCCGAGGCGGCATCGGAAGCCGGATCGGGGGCCACGGTCCCCGACGGGTGACGGTCGTTCACCAACTTCTCTTTCGCCTCGACAACAGGGGCTGCCAGAGCAGTGCGGCGACTGTACCCGGCGGTACGCAGGCACGACAATCTTCCGCAGGTTTCGCGCCCGCAGGAAACGGGCATTCGGCTCGGTTTTGGTGGAGTGCGGGCCCTATGTTCGAGCCGCGTTCGAAACCTGTGGGTGCTCGGCGGCCTGAATTCCGCTGTGTCGGACGGATGTTGTTCGGGTGAACGGGGTGTGGACGCGCTGTCGGCACCCGGCCGAGGGGCCGGGCGTGTCGCCGGTCGCGACCGGTCCGGCGCCCGACCTGGTGCGGCCGGATGACCGACGGGCGGCGGTGCGGTCGGGTGACCGTCAGGCGACGGTCAGGCCGCCCGCGTGGCCGGAGGTCGGCTCTCCCGGGTGGGCCGTGTCCAGGGCCTGCCGTATCGCGGTCGCCACCGCCGGGTGCACGGGCAGGGCGAGATGACCGACGCCGCTCACCCGTATGTTCTCCGTGGTCAGGTCCGGGTGGTCGATGCAGGCCGCCTCCAGCGGATCCATGATGTGGTCGAGGTCGCTCCAGAAGGCGTAGAAGCGGGTACGGCAGCCGGGGGCGGGCAGGCACAGCTCCTCCAGCACCGGCGAGCCGGGGCGCATCTGGCGCACGATGGGGTGCGCATTCGCCAGGGGTGCCACGCGGGTGCCGGCGTGCGGGGTGCCGAGGGTGACCACTGTGCGCACACGAGAGTCGCCGCCGAGCCGCTGCACGTAGTACCGCGCTATCAGGCCGCCCAGACTGTGCCCGACCACCTCGACCTGACTGTGGCCCGTGCGCTCGCACACCTCCTCAATGTGCCGGCCCAGCAGCTCCGCCGCGCTGCGGATGTCGCAGGTGAGCGGCGAGTAGTTCAGCGACTCGATCTGCTGCCTGCCGTGCTGCGCGAGGCTGCGGCGCAGCAGCACGAACACCGAGCGGTTGTCGATGAAGCCGTGCAGCAGCACGACCGGCGGCTTGGCCTCGGTCGGCAGCTGGGCGGCGCCGCCCGCTCCGGGAAGCGCGGGAGCCGGGCCGCGGCGTTCCTGGATGATCCCGGCCGGATAGAGCAGCAGGTGACCCGCGAGGATCGCGAGCTCCAGGGCGGTGGCCTTCAGCAGTGCCAGGGAGAGCCCGGCCAGGCGACTCGGCAGCAGACGCCGGCAGAGCGGGAGAAGGGGAAGAGCTGCCTGGGTGACCTTCATGGGCCGACCTCCTGTCGGCACGCGAAGGACAGCCCTGTCCCCCGTGTGCCCTCATGGGAAATCGCGGCGAAAGCGGTCGCCGCCGCTCGCGTACGACGCGCGGACCGAGCGCGGCGGTACGGCGACCTCGTCGCGGATCCCTTATGCGCATGTTCCCACTGATGCCCCTGTGCCGCACGGGCACGGGGGGTGCGGACCGGACGAACCTCCGGCGGCTCGGCGGGGAACGCTGCGCGGCGAACGTGTCCCACCGTGTGATTTCCCCCTCGGTCTGCACCGCGAAACTGCCGGTTGCGCGATGCTGGAGATAACGTTCGTTCACTTCCCCGGCCGTCTCGGACCGGGGTCTCCGGACGTGCGCGATGTGTACGGCTTGACCGATATGTGCGGTACTTATCGGTACGGATGGATGTAGTCGCTTCATGGAGGCAGTGATGGGTGTGGCAGCCGGTCCGATCCGCGTGGTGGTGGCCAAGCCGGGGCTCGACGGCCACGATCGCGGGGCCAAGGTGATCGCGCGGGCCCTGCGCGATGCCGGTATGGAGGTCATCTACACCGGCCTGCACCAGACTCCGGAGCAGATCGTCGACACCGCGATCCAGGAGGACGCCGACGCCATCGGGCTCTCCATCCTCTCCGGGGCGCACAACACGCTCTTCGCGGCCGTCATCGACCTGCTCAAGGAGCGCGACGCGGCGGACATCCTGGTCTTCGGCGGCGGGATCATCCCCGAGGAGGACATTCCCCCGCTGAAGGAGAAGGGCGTCGCGGAGATCTTCACGCCGGGTGCGACCACGCAGTCGATCGTGGACTGGGTCCGCGCCAACGTGCGCCAGCCGGCCGAGGCGTAGGCGGCATCGGCATCGGCATCGGCATCGGTGCAGGGTCCGCCATGGGCGCCGTGGGTGCCGAAGCGGGCGGGCGGTGTCGCGCGGGCCCGCGGGAGGGCTCAGCCCTCGGGCAGGGTCCGGTCCTCGGGCGGGACGTGGTCCTCCGTCGGGGCCGGGCTCTCGGGCGTGCCCGAATTCTCGGGTGATGCCTGGTCCTCCGTCGGGGCCGGGCCCTCGCGCATGCCTGAATTCCCGGGTGAGGCCGGGTTCTCGGGTGGGGCCAGCTCCCGCAGCATCGCCGCGCGCAGACGCAGGGTGATGACCAGGCGCTGGAAGGCCTCGGCCCAGTAGCCGCCGGCGCCCGGTGAGGCGTCCTGCGGCTCGTCCGGTATCGCCAGCAGCGCCTCCAGACGGCTCGCCTCGGCAGGGTCCAGGCAGCGCTCGGCCAGGCCCATGACTCCGCTGAAACTCCATGGATAACTCCCTGCGTCGCGAGCGATGTTGAGCGCGTCGACGACCGCGCGCCCCAGCGGCGGCGCCCACGGCACCGCGCACACCCCGAGCAGCTGGAAGGCCTCGGACAGGCCGTGCTTCTCGATGAAGCCGGCCACCCAGGCGGCCCGTTCCCCGGCGTCCAGCGTGGCCAGCAGTGTGGCGCGTTCGGCCAGGGACACCGCGCCGGGACCGCCGGCCTCCGGCGCGGACGGCTCCCCGAGCAGCGCCCGCGCCCAGGCGGGGTCCCGCTGACGCACCGCAGCCCGGCACCAGGCCGCGTGCAACTCGCCCTGCCAGCCGTCCGCCACCGGCAGCGCCACGATCTCGCCGGGCGTCCGGCCGCCGAGCCGTCGCGACCAGGTGGCCAGCGGCGCCGCCTCCACCAGCTGCCCCAGCCACCAGGACCGTTCGCCCCGCCCGGCCGGGGCCTTGGCCACCACGCCGTCCCGCTCCATGCCCGCATCGCACTCGTGCGGCGCCTCGACGACGATCGCCGGAGCCTCGCCCGTGCGGTCCAGGGCCACGCAGGCACCGGCCCGCACCGCCATCCGCTCGGCGAGCGCCGAACCGGGCAGCGCCGACAGCAACTCCGCGGCCGTCGCACGGACATTGCGGCTGCGGTCGGCCAGGGCCTGCTCCAGGAACGGCTCGTCGTCCGGGCCGAGGCGACTGCGCAGCGAGTCCAGGAACATCAGCCGGTCCTCGGCCCGTTCGGTCGCCCAGGTGGACGCGAGGAGTTCCCGGGCGGCGGCCGGTGTACGGGAGCGCAGCGCGGTGAGCAGGGCGACGCGTTCGGCGAACAGCCCCTCCTGCCACAGCCGCCGCACCGCCTCGCGGTCGGACGGGTCCGGCAGGGCGGAGGCGCTGCCCGGTGTCGCCCGCAGGGCGAACCGCCAGTCCGGGTTGAACCGGGCCAGCCACAGCCCGCGCGGCCCGGCGAACCGCAGTGCGGCCGGACGCAGGTCCGTGCGGCCGCGGGCGGTGTCGAGCAGCGCGGGCAGGGCGGCGGGCGGTGGCGCATAGCCGTGCGCGTTGGCGGCCGCCAGCCACTGGGGCAGCAGCTCCATCAGGTCCGGTGCGGTGCCCCGGCGCCCGGCGCTGGGGCCGCCCTGGCAGTCGGTGAGCAGCATTGCCAGCCTGCGCGTCGCGGCGGGCGGCAGCGGCGGGCGCGGGTCCTCGGGCGCGGGCCGGGGGCGCTCCGCCGCACGGGCCGACCGCAGGCCCGCACGGCGCC
>NZ_BAAAIZ010000035.1:0-615 GCF_039526425.1 Streptomyces thermospinosisporus | reverse complement strand
GAAGTTGCCGAGCGTCAGGTCCAGGACCGTCAGCTCCTCCTCGGCGCCTTCGGGCCCGACAGGCACCAGCGCCTTGGGGAGGGTGTCGGTGTAGGGGCGCAGACGCCGTCCGGCGCCGGCGGCGAGCACGAGGCCTATCATCGCGGTCTTTCTCCTTACGTTCCCCGGGTTCCGCCGAGTCGGGGGATGTCGGGGGATGGGGTCTCGGCGGCGCACGGTGGGTGCGGGCGGGCGGGTGTGCCGCACGGCCGGCCGCCGTGCGGGCGAAAAGGGTGTGGTCCTGTCCGCGGGGGACAGGACCACACAGGGTAGACGCCCGCTCAGTCCTCTTCGGTCACGGCCGTGACCGAGGACGACGGCGGCTGCTGGGAGGCGGCCGCGGTCTTCTTCGACGTCGTCTTCTTCGCGGCCGACTTGGTGGTCTTGGCCGCCTTCTTGGCCGTCGTCTTCTTGGCGGCGGTCTTCTTGGCCGCCGTCTTCTTCGTCGCGGCCTTCTTCGCCGTGGCCTTCTTGGCCGCCTTGCGGGCGGTCTTCTTGGCCGGCGCGGCCTCCTCCTCGGTGCCGGCCGCGGTGCCTGCCTCCGCGCCCGCCTCGGCAGGCGCCTCGGCCGGGGCC
>NZ_BAAAIZ010000034.1:59905-90204 GCF_039526425.1 Streptomyces thermospinosisporus | reverse complement strand
CGCTACCCAACACCACCAACGCGACCACTGATTGATCGGCTACACCACGAGAAGGGACATGACCCTCGGTAGGCGTTGCTCGACCCGACCATCCGTGTGTACGCGGCGTAGGAGGGTGAGGCGTTCGCTGTGTACGACTTCCCGCGCCGGATCTCGATCTTGAACCGCCAGTTGCTGTTGGCCTTCTGGATGCGCGCCCATGCGGCACTGCACCGGGACGAGTTCCGCAATTCCACCTCTGGCCCACCGCCCGCCGGCTGCACCCGGTCGATGACCCTGGCGCCGGAGCCGCACCCCTCGCTCTGGGGGTTCTTCCCCGTGCAGGAGGAACCCCTGCATGAGGTCGGCGCAGCGGCTGCTGCGGGCAGGGCGGGAGCGAGCAGTAGCGCTGAAGCGAGAACTGCGGTGAGGGAGGAGAGAGCTGAGCGGCGAACGGCCATGCAGGATCCCTTCGGCATACAGGAAATAATGCGCATATTGCGCTTCATCTAATAACCGCCCGGGTGGAGCGTCCACAACGGCGGCACAGACAAACCACTCCTCGGAGTGATGCGAGGGCCATGGCGGGCGTGGAGTTGGCCTCCAGCCGGTCCGGGCGTGCATGTAGCGCTCGCGTCGCGTCCCAGTGTCCGACCCCAGCTGTTTGATCGCCTCGATCGCGAAGCTGTTGGGTGTCGCAGCCTTTCCTCGCGTGCACGTCGTTGCCATGAGGTCAGAACCACCGGAAATCGCTCAGCTTGCCGTCAGATGTCGCGGGAACCGCTCACCTTCACTGGGAACGGACAGTCGCTGTCCGGCGTCACGACCCCCGCCCGACCGGATAGCGCACTCTTGCAAGCAGGGTGCTTGCAAAAGTTAGCGATGCGCGGCAAGGTGGAGGCATGGCATCGCTCAACGTCGGCAATCTCGGTGAGTACCTGCGCGAGCAGCGGCGCAATGCGCAGCTGTCGCTGCGGCAGCTCGCCGATGCCGCCGGCGTGTCCAATCCGTATCTGAGCCAGATCGAGCGCGGGCTGCGCAAGCCGAGCGCGGAGGTGCTGCAGCAGGTCGCCAAGGCGCTGCGGATCTCCGCCGAGACGCTGTACGTCCGCGCCGGGATCCTGGACGCCGAGCGGGACCGGGACGAGGTCGAGACACGCGCCGTGATCCTCGCCGACCCGAGCCTGACCGAGCGTCAGAAGCAGGTGCTCCTGCAGATCTACGAGTCGTTCCGCAAGGAGAACGGCTTCGGGGACTCCGGGGCCGGTGAGGTGACGGAGACGGCGGCGGAGCTTCTCGAGGAGGGTGATTCCTCCACCAGCGGGGGCGGCACGTCCGCCGAACGCCGCGATGGCGGCGACAGCGACAGCAATCCGCAGCAGACGGCCGGCTGAGCCGGTCCAGGGCACCGGCCGCCCGCCGCGGATCACCACGAACCCTCAGCCGAAAACGATATCCGGGAGGACCATCACCATGGCCATCACCGACGACCTGCGCAAGACCTTCAGCGACCCGAAGCCGCTCTACTTCGCCGCCGGCACCGCCGACCTGGCTCTGCAGCAGGCCAAGAAGGTGCCGGCCCTGGTGGAGCAGCTGCGCACCGAGGCCCCGGCCCGGCTCGAGGCCGTGCGCAAGACCGACCCGAAGGTGGTCCAGGAGAAGGCGACCACCCGGGTGAAGGAGACCCAGGAGACCCTCCAGGCCAAGATCCAGGAGATTCTGGGCTCCCTCGACACCGACCTGAAGAAGCTCGGTGAGACCGCCCAGGACCTCGCCCTGCGCGGCGTGGGCGTGGCCGCCGAGTACGCGGTGAAGGCGCGCGAGACCTACGAGAAGGTCGCCGAGCACGGCGAGCAGGCCGTGAAGACCTGGCGCGGCGAGGCCGCGGAGAACATCGAGGACATCGCCGTGGCCGTCGAGCCCAAGGCGGAGCCGAAGACCGAGGCCAAGCCCGAGGTCAAGGAAGAGGCGAAGCCGGAGGCAAAGCCCGAGGTCAAGGAAGAGGCGAAGCCGGAGGCAAAGGCCGAGGTGAAGGGCGAGGCGAAGGCCGAGGCCAAGCCTGCCGCGGCCGAGGTCAACGGGGACGCGAAGAAGCCGGCGGCCAAGAAGGCCCCGGCGCGCAAGACCACGGCCGCGAAGAAGCCCACTCCGCCGGCCAAGTGACGATCACGGGTCCATGACGACAACCGGTTCGTGACGACGACGGGCTCATGACGACGACCGGGCCCACGGCGACGACGGGCTCATGACGACAAACCTGCCCATGGCGACAACGGGCTCATGACGGCGACGGGCCGGGCACTCTTGCGGTGCCCGGCCCGTTCTCCGGGTAGCCGGCCGGCGCTTGCGGGTACGGTGACCGAGTAAGGACGAGCGGACTCGGGTGGTGGATGTTGTGCTGATGCAGGGCTTCGCGGGGTTGATGTGGCTGCTGAGCATGGCCCTGATCGTTTTCAGCGGCTTCGCGCTGATCGACGCGGCCACTCGGCGTGAGGACGCCTACCGGGCGGCCGACAAGCAGACCAAGCCGTTCTGGCTGATCATCCTCGGGCTCGCCTTCGTGGTGAACCTGATCTTCCCCATCCTGTCGCTTCTGCCGATCATCGGCCTGATCGCGATCATCGTCTACATGGTCGACGTGCGTCCGGCCCTCCGCGGCCTGCCCGGCGGCGGCCGCAGGACCAGGGGCTCCAGCAGCGACGGCCCCTACGGGCCCTACAACGGCCGCTGACCGCAGCCGCGGCGGTCCACCAGAAGGGGACGCGCCGCTCCAGGGGAACACCAGGCTTCAGGAGGTCTCCGCCACCCGGCTTCAGGAGGTCTCCGCCACCCGGCTCCAGGGGGTGTCCGCCACCCGGCTCCAGGGGGTGTCCGCCACCCGACCTCAGAGGGCGCCCGCCACCAGGCCTCAGGGCGTGTCCGCCCGGTCCAGCAGCAGCACCGCCACGTCATCGGTCAGCTCGCCCCCGTTGAGCTCCCTGACCTCGTTCACCGCGGCCTGCAGCAGCTGCTCGCCGCGCAGGCCGGAGGCGATCTGCCGGCGCACCATCTCGACCATGCCGTCCTGGCCGAGCCGCTCCCCGCTGTCGCCGACGCGGCCCTCGATCAGCCCGTCGGTGTAGAGCATCAGGCTCCACTCGGAGCCCAGCTCCACCTGCATCCGCGGCCAGCGGGCGCCCGGCAGCAGTCCGAGGGCGGGGCCGTTGTTGTCGTAGGGGAGCAGCTGCGCGGGGAGGCCCGGCCGGGCCAGCAGCGGGGAGGGGTGGCCGGCCAGGCACAGGCCGGCCCGGCGCCCGTCCGGCTCGATGTCCACCGTGCACAGGGTCGCGAAGATCTCGTCGTTCGTCCGCTCGTGCTCCAGCACCTGCTGCAGCGTTCCCAGCAGCTCGTCGCCGCACAGGCCGGCGAGCGTCAGCGCCCGCCAGGCGATCCGCAGCTCCACGCCGAGGGCGGCCTCGTCGGGGCCGTGCCCGCAGACGTCACCGATCATGGCGTGCACGGTGCCGTCCGAGGTGCGCACCACGTCGTAGAAGTCGCCGCCGAGCAGGGCGCGGGAGCGGCCGGGGCGGTAGCGCGCGGCGAAGCGCAGCGAGGAGCCCTCCAGCAGCGGCGTCGGCAGCAGACCGCGTTCCAGGCGGCGGTTCTCCTGCGCGCGCACCCGGCCCTCGGCCAGCCGCCGCTCCGCGGAGTCGGAGCGCTTGCGCTCCACCGCGTAGCGGATGGCGCGGCTGAGCAGCCGGCCGTCCAGCTCGTCGCGGAAGAGGTAGTCCTGGGCGCCGACGCGCACCGCCTCCGCGCCGCGTTCCGCGTCGCCGGACGCGGTCAGCGCCAGCACGGCGTGCCGGGGCGCGAGCTGCAGCACGTGCTTGAGCACGGCGAGCTCGTCGTGGTCGTCCGCGTCACCGCTGCCGTCGGCGGCGGTGTCCGTGTTCCTGGTCCGGCCGGGTGCGGGCAGCGCGAGGTCCAGCAGGATGCAGTGGACGTCGTCGGTCAGCAGCCGCTCGGCCTCGGTGAGGTTGCGGGCGGTGCGGACCCGGATCGGCTTGCCGGCCTGGTCGAGCAGGTCCGGCACGATCGGGGACCCTGCCGGGTCGTCCTCGATCAGCAGCAGTGTGAGGTTGGTGTGGGCGGTCGTCTCGGCCCTCCCCGGCGCGGTCCTGGCCTGGTCCGTGATGCTCTCGGCCGGGCCTGCCGTGCGCGGGGCGCCTGCCTGGGCCTCCACGGAGACCTGGGTGGTTCCGGCGTTGTGGGAAGCGGCGTGCGCCTGACCGCCTTCCGCGGCCGGGATCGCTCTCTGCCGCGGTACGGGTACGGGCATTGTTCCGGATTCCTTCCCTCCCCCCGAGGGCATGGCGGGGGCGAGGGATCGCGGCCCTTCCCCGGGGCGTACGCCGCGACTGCGTGTCGTACGGGCCAGGGGATGCCCCTTCGAACGGGGACCATAGCGGGTGTCACCACCGCAACGGAATGGTGTGAGGCACGCCGCCTGGCCACCGGCCATTGTCATATGCCGCGTTTGCTACCGCAGTTGGACAGGCCGGAGGCGCCCGGGGGATGACGAACGTCACGTCCCCGCCCGGTTTGGGAGCGTGATCGTCGTGCACTGCGTCACGTGGCCCATGTCACCAGGGCGTTGGGCGGTCGGGCGGTCAGTCGGCGTCCGGCCGGACCACGCCGAGGATCGGCATCGAGCCGGCCCCGGCGAGCGTCACCGTCCGCCCCGGACGCGGAGCGTGGACAATCGTCCCGTTCCCGACATACATCCCCACATGGCTCGCGTCGTCGAAGTAGATGATGAGGTCGCCGGGCCGCATCTGACGGATGTCCACGCGCTCGAGCTGCTTCCACTGCTCCTGCGAGGTGCGGGGGATGCCCCGCCCCGCCGACAGCCAGGCCTGTGAGGTGAGTCCGGAGCAGTCGTAGGCCTTCGGGCCCTCGGCGCCCCATTTGTAGGGCTTGCCGATCTGGGCGGTGGCGTAGGCGACGGCCTTCTTGCCCTGCGCGGTGGCCTCGCCCTTGATGTCGTCCAGGATGCCGGAGCTCAGCCAGGAGCTCTGGGCCCGCTCGGCGGCCTGCTCCTCGAGCCGGGCCAGGCGTTCGCGCTCCTCCTTCTCCAGAGTGGATTCGAGCTTCTCCGCCGCGGCGATCTGCTTCTCGATCTTCTTCTGTGCCTTGGCCTTGGCCTTGCGGCCCGCCTCCAGTTTGCGCCAGCGCGCCTGGGCGTCCTCGGCGTACCGCTCCAAGTCCTCCTGGGTGCGGGTCATTTCGCCGAGCAGGCCCTTGGCGGCGTGCTGGCCCTGGCGCACCCGGTCGGTGCCCTCGAGGAACTCCTGCGGATCGTCGCTCAGCATCAGATGCGCCTCGGGCGGCAGTCCGCCGCCGCGGTACTGGGCGGCCGCGGCCGCGCCCGCGCGCTTCTTCAGCTCCTCGAGCTTCTCCTCGCCCTTGACGATCTTCTTGGCCAGCCGGACGATCTCGGCGTTCTGCTTCTTCGCCTTCTCCTCGGCGGCGTTGTACTCCTCGGTGGCGCGGGCCGCGGCGCGGTAGAGGCGGGCGAGCTTCTTGCGCACGGCCTCGAGTTCGGCGTTGGTGACCGGGGTGTCCGCCGATGCGCTCGCCGACGCGCTCGCGGACGGGCTCGCCGACGCGCTCGGGGACGGGCCGGGGTCCGCGAACGCCGTGCCCGGTGCCGCCAGTACGGTGATCGCGCAGACCACGCCGATCGCTGCGGTGAGCAGGCTGCCCTTGCCCGTCCTCATGACCTCAGTCCCCCAAACTGATTAACCGTCAGTAACCTCTGGTCGCCGGGGGGATGCTGCCACGGGGATGCGTGCCGCGTACAGAGGACGCCCTGACCGGACCTGCGCTCCGGACCTGCACTCCGGACCTGCACACCGGACCTGCTCTCCGGTTCTGCTGTCCGTACCTGCCCGTCTGTTCGCCTGTCCCACACCCGTGAGCGGTGATCGCCCCGCGGGTGTGACGAACGACTCACAGAGATCGTTCCCGCCATTCACCCACAGGTGTGCGGCGCTTGCTGCCGATGGGTGTCACCGGTGGGTGCGGGACGCCCGCGGACGGGCTGGTCCCTATCGCGGGACCGGTGCGACCGCGGCGCGGGTGACGGGCGGCGCGCCGTGCGCCTGGTGGGCCGGCCCAGGCGGCCGGGAGAGAAAGCGGGCGAAACGGTCCAGGCGGACCGGTCAGCAAGGCGCCCCAAACGGCCTGGGCGGGCCAGGCGGCCGGTCGGGCCCCGCAGCAAGGGATCCGGGCGGCCCCTGAGCGGACCAGGCGGATCGTGCGGCCGGGCAGACCAGGCGGGCGTGCAGCAAGGTGAGCCAGGGCGGCCAGGGACGCCAGGCGAACCGGACGGCCAGGCGGCCGGTCGGGCCCCGAAGACGGCGGGTCGGGCGGGCCACGCGGCCCGGCGAGCAAGTCGAGCCGAACGGTCCAGGCGGCCCAGGCGGCCCAGGCGCGCGGAGTCTCACCCCCACGGCGCCCGACGCGCGCGCACCCTCACGCCCGTGCAGCGTTCGCGCACCCTCACCCGTGCAGCGTTCGCGCACCCTCACACCCGCCAAGCATTCACGCGCGCGGCGCCAGCGCCTCCCAGCGCACCGTCACCTCGCCCTGTCGCCACCGGACCGGCCGGTCCGTGACCGGCCAGTCGGTCGAGAGGGCGTGCACGGCACGGATCCAGCGCTGGCGGGCGCCGTAGGAGGCGTAGGGCGCGGCGGCGGCCCAGGCGCGGTCGAAGTCGCGCAGGAAGGCGTGCACCGGCTCGCCCGGGACGTTGCGGTGGATGAGCGCCTTCGGCAGGCGTTCCGCCAGGTCGGAGGGGCGGTCGAGGGAGGCGAGCCGGGTTGCGAAGGTGACCGTGCGCGGTCCCTCCGGGCCGAGGGCGACCCACACGTGCCGGCGCCCGATCTCGTCGCAGGTCCCCTCGACGAGCAGCCCGCCGCGGGAGCCCGTCGCCGGATCGGCGGGCGCCAGGCGGGCGCACAGGCGCTGCCACACGCCGGCCACCTCGGACTCGTCGTACTGGCGCAGCACGTTCGCCGCCCGGACCAGCACCGGCCGCCCGGAGACCGGGATCTCGAAGCCGCCGTGCCGGAAGCGCAGCCCCTCGCGCTCGTACGGCAGGGCGGCCGTGACCCGGGCCGGTTCGATCTCCACGCCCACCACACGGGTGCGGGGGGCCGCCCCGCGCAGCCGGTGCAGCAGCTCGACCGCCGTCCAGGGGGCCGCGCCGTAGCCGAGGTCGACGGCGACCGGATCGGCGACGCGGCGCAGCTCGGCGCCGTGCGTGGCCACGATCCAGCGGTCCATGCGGCGCAGCCGGTTGGGGTTGGTGGTCCCCCGCGTCACATTCCCCACGACGGGGGCCCTCCCGCGCGACCGGAGCCGGGCGTGGGGGAGGGGAAGGGCGCGGGCTGTCATACGTACGAGGGTATGGGGGTACGCGGACCGGGCGGAGCGCCCCCCGCCTTCTCTCCCCGCCCGGCGCTACGCACCCCGATCTCGAACGGTTGAGCGATGACCGGTAATGATTCGGCAAAGAAGCGTTCCGTGGTGGCTGCACGGAAATGGGACGGTGCCCTTCCGCTGTTCACCCACCGGAGGAGCCGTACCCCCTCCGCAGCCAGGCCTGCCCGCAGCGAGGAGGAACGCCCGTGAGCCAGTACATCGCCAGGCTCGGCAGGCGTTCCCCCACCGCCCACCCCCGGCTGCGCCTGCACCGCAGGCCGCGCCGGGTGGCGATGCTCTCGGTGCACACCTCACCGCTGCACCAGCCCGGTACCGGCGACGCCGGCGGCATGAACGTCTACATCGTGGAACTCGCACAGCGCCTCGCCGCCATCAACATCGAGGTCGAGATCTTCACCCGCGCCACCGCCGCCGCCCTCCCGCCCACCGTGGAACTCGCCCCCGGCGTCCTCGTCCGGCACGTCGACGCCGGCCCCTACGAGGGGCTCGCCAAGGAGGACCTGCCCGCCCAGCTGTGCGCCTTCACCCACGGCGTCATGCAGGCCTGGGCCGGCCACCGCCCCGGCCACTACGACCTGGTCCACTCCCACTACTGGCTCTCCGGCCACGTCGGCTGGCTCGCCGCCCAGCGCTGGGGCGTGCCCCTGGTGCACGCCATGCACACCATGGCCAAGGTCAAGAACGCCAACCTGGCCGACGGCGACACCCCCGAGCCCGCCGCCCGCGTCATCGGCGAGACCCAGATCGTCGCCGCCGCCGACCGGCTGATCGCCAACACCGACGAGGAGGCCGGCGAACTCGTCCACCACTACGGCGCCGACCCCGCCAAGGTCGCCGTCGTCCACCCCGGCGTGAACCTCGCCCGCTTCCGCCCCGCCGACGGCCGCGCCGCCGCCCGCGCCCGCCTCGGCCTGCCCCAGGACGCGCTGATCCCGCTCTTCGCGGGCCGCATCCAGCCCCTCAAGGCCCCCGACGTGCTGCTCCGCGCGGTCGCCGTGCTGCTCGCCGAGCGCCCCGGACTGCGCTCCCGGCTGTGCGTGCCCGTGGTCGGCGGCCCCAGCGGCAGCGGCCTCGCCAAGCCGGAAGGGCTGCAGAAGCTGGCCGCCCGCCTGGGCATCGCCGACGTGGTGCGCTTCCACCCGCCGGTCGGCCAGGACCAGCTCGCGGACTGGTTCCGCGCCGCCTCCGTGCTGGTCATGCCCTCCTACAGCGAGTCCTTCGGCCTGGTCGCCATAGAGGCCCAGGCCACCGGAACACCGGTGCTCGCCGCCGCCGTCGGCGGCCTGCCGGTCGCCGTGCGGGACGGAGAGACCGGCTTCCTGATCCAGGGCCACGACCCGGCCGCCTACGCCCGCGTCCTGCGCCGGTTCGCCGACGACCCCCAGCTGTCCTCCCGCATGGGCGCCGCGGCCGCCCGGCACGCCCAGTCCTTCGGCTGGGACAGGGCCGCCGCCACCACCGCCGACGTGTACACGGCCGCGACCCACGCGCACCGCCGTCACGTACGCTCGCACCATGGCTGACGATCAGAAGGACGATCAGAAGGACGCTCAGAAGGACGACCAGAGAGCGGCGCAGGTGATCGAGGCGGCCCTGAAGGACGCCGGCCTCGCATGGGAGAGCACGGCTCCCGGCTCCTTCGTGGTGACCCTCCCCGGCACCCGCAAGCTGTCCACGACGGTCTCCCTCATCGTCGGACGCCACTCGCTGTCGCTGAACGCCTTCGTCATCCGCCACCCCGACGAGAACGAGTCCGGCGTCCACCGCTGGCTCCTTGAGCGCAACCTCAAGCTCTACGGCGTCAGTTACGCCGTGGACCCGATGGGCGACGTGTACGTCACCGCCAGGCTGCCGCTGGCCGCGGTCACCGCCGAGGAGATCGACCGCCTGCTCGGCCAGGTCCTGGAGGCGGCCGACGGCGCCTTCAACACCCTGCTGGAGCTGGGCTTCGCCACCGCCATCCGCAAGGAGTACGAGTGGCGGGTCTCCCGCGGCGAGCCGACCCGCAACCTGGAGGCCTTCGCCCACCTCACCCGGCGCTCGGACGCCGCCGGCCCCGAGGGTGCCACGGCCTCCGAGGACTAGCCTCCCCCGCGAACTCCCGAGGAATGGCCTCCCCGGGGACTAGCGCCCCCGCGGGCGATAACGCCCCGGAGTGACCCCCACCAGCCTGCGGAAGTGCCGGGTGAGATGCGCCTGGTCGTAGAAACCGGCCGCCACCGCCACCTCGCCCGGTGAGCCGCCCTCCAGCAGCAGCCGCCGGGCCAGCCCGACCCGCCGGGACATCAGGTACTGGTGCGGGGCGATGCCGTACGCCCCGCTGAACGCCCGCACCAGATGCGCGGGATGGGCCGACAGCCGCCGGGCGGCCTCGTCGAGGGTCAGCCCCTCCACCACCTGCGCGTCGAGCAACTCCCGCAGCCGGCGCGCCAGCACCGGATCCCGCCGGAGCGTTGGCATGTCCGGCCGCGAACGCAGATGCGCGCGCAGCCGCTCCCCGATCAGAGTCAGCCGGCTCTCCGCCTCCAACTCGTCGCCCGGGTGCACCAGCGCGGCATGCACCTGCGCCACCCGCTGCCGCAGCAGCGGATCCCGCACCTCGGGCCGGTCCACCGCAGCCCCGATCAGCCGGTCGTCCAGCAGGCTGCCGTCTCCGCCGTCCAGATACAGCACCCGCTTGCGGAAGCCGTCCGCCGTGGCCGGGGCGCCGTTGTGCGGAACGTGCGGCGGCAACAGCGTCACCGTGTCGTGCGGGGTGCCGTGCTCGTGCCGGTCCAGGTCGTACCGCACGGCGCCGTCGTCGACGATCAGCAGCGTCCAGGCGTCGTGCACATGCATCGGATAGGCGTACTCGGTGAAGCGGGCGTGGAACACCTCGACGACACCGGGCACGCGGGGCCGCCAGGCGGACACCTGCTGCTGCCGCCGGGCAGCCGCCGCTCCGCGCGCCGCCTGCTCGCTGGGCTGGAGGGCTGGCTGCTCGCTGGGCTGGGGGGCTGTCTGCGCGCCCATGCAAAGAACGTACAAGACCGCCGCGCCGGGCGCCGGGCACGCTCGACGCCATGAGCACGCGCTTCGACACCAAGATCGCCGTACTGCTGCGCGAGGACCTGGAGACCTGGCAGCGCCTCAACGTCACCGCCTTCCTGGTCAGCGGCCTCGGCACCCAGCTCCCCGAGGTGATCGGCGAACCCTACGAGGACGCGGACGGCGTCCCCTACCTGCCGATGTTCCGCCAGCCGGTGCTGGTCTTCGAGGGCACCAAGGAGACCCTCACGGCGGCCCACGCCAAGGCCCTCTCCCGCGCCCTGCCCCGCGCGGTCTTCACCGGCGACCTCTTCAGCACGGGCAACGACACGGACAACCGCGCGGCGGTGAAGGCGGTGCGGACGCAGGACCTGGACCTTGTGGGCCTCGCGGTGTACGGACCGAGGAACGCGGTGGACAAGGTGCTGAAGGGGGCACGGATGCACCCGTGAGCTGCCCCTGAAACCTGCCACGAAGCTGCTCCGGGCTCACCCCGGCGCCGGCTCACACTGCAGCCGCTCCACGAACTCCCGCAGTTCCGTCGAGTACCAGGAGAGCCGGCGTTCGAACTGCTCCCGGACCGGGGGACTCGACCGGTACATGGACCGCACCAGCGACTCCCAGGCGTCTCGGTTCCGCGGGCTCACGTTGTGCCACTGCTCCGCGATCTCCTGGAAGTAGATGCAGTAGAGCTCGGCGAGTGAGACGATCCGGCCGGCGTCGGGGTGACCGGCCGGGACCGGCATGTTGTCGAAGAAGAAGGGGCGCAGGTGGGGGTGCTCGATGAGGATCAGCTTGATCTGGACCCCGATGTCGTAAGTGGCCCGACGGGCGGATGCCCGGAGCCCTTCCGCGAGATGCCGCAGCTGCACGATCACCGCGACAAGACCGATGAGCGCGGCCGTACTTCCCACGGCCGTGGCGACAGCCTCCACCTCGTCCGTCCACTGCACAGTGCATCCCCCCCGTGCGCCACTGCCATTCGCGCAGCACGCTTCCCGACCGCGCTTGACCGCGTTTGACCGCGTACAACCATCCGTGATCCCGGCGCGTCCAAGATCGCAGCTCAGCGTTCGTCTCCAATCTTCAGGACGCTTTCCAGGACCACGGAGAATCATGTCCTCCTCACGCACCGCACTCGCCGCGGCCGCGGCCCTCGTGACGGCCCTCTGCTCGCCGCTCCTCCTCGCGCCCGCCCCGGCGTCCGCCGCAACTGCCAAGTACGCCGACGACTTCAACGGCGACGGCTACCGCGACGTCGTCCTGCTCGGCGGGACCCACGGCAAGGACAGCCGCCTCACGGTCGTCTACGGCACGTCGAGCGGCCCCGGAACCCGCGTCCAGACCATCCACCAGGACTCGCCCGGCATACCCGGCGCGGTGGAGAAGGGCGACCAGTGGGGCTTCGCGGCGACCAGCGCCGACCTGGACCGGGACGGCTACGCCGACCTGGTCGTGGCCTCCCCGGGCGAAGCCGTCGGGGACATCAAGTTCCGCGGCGGACTTACCATCGTCTGGGGCGGGCGGAAGGGCCTCGGCTCGGGCACCGTCTTCCACTCGCCCATCGCACCCGAGTACCCCGGTTCGGGCGACTCCTTCGGCGAGGACGTAGTGGCCGGAGACTTCGACGGCGACGGCGACCAGGACCTCGCCGCGACCAGCGCCAGCAGCGCCGGAGTCGTCCTCTTCAAGGGCCCCTTCACCCGTACCGGCGGCAAGAGCGGCTGGGAGTCACTGGGCGGCAGCTACGGCTACCTGCACGCCGCTCAGCTGGCCGCCGGCCGCGTCACCGCCGACAGCGCCACCGACCTCTACATCATCGGCAGAGATCTCTGGGAGAACACCGGCGACGTGGACCTGCGGGCCTACTTCCACCGCGGCGGCGCCGACTTCACCCGGCGGGCCGGGCAGCTGCGCATACCGGACGACGGCGGCCACCAGTACGGCGCCTCCCTCACCGCCATCGGCGACTTCGACAAGGACGGCTACGGCGACCTCGCCCTCGCCCGCGGCTACGAGGAACCCGACAAGTGCCGCGGCTACGTGACCATCCAGTACGGCGGCTCCACCGGCCCCAACACCTCACGCAAGCCGGTGAAGATCACCCAGGACACCCCCGGCGTCCCGGGCGCCTCCGAGAACGAGGACTACTTCGGCGGAGCGGTCGCCGCCGGCGACGTCAACGGCGACGGCTACGCGGACCTGGCGGTCGGCGCCTACGGCGAGGACCTGGCGGGCAAGCGCGACGGCGGCATGGTCACCGTCCTGTACGGGCGCGCGGGCGGCCTGTCCGGCACCGGGGCCAAGTCCTTCGACCAGAACACCCCCGGCATCGCGGGCGCCATCGAACAGGACGACCGCTTCGGCCGCAACCTCAAACTCACCGACTACACCCGCGACGGCCGTGCCGACCTCCTCGTCGACACCAACGACTGGCTCGACAACACCCGCCACGGCATGGTCCACCTCCTCAAGGGCTCCCCCTCCGGCACCACCGGCACGGGCAGCAAGACCTTCACGGTCAACACCCTCAAGCTGTCCTACAAGGACCTGGGCGGCTCCTTCGCCCACTGAACTCCCACCGAACTCCCGCCGCCCTCCCCGCGCGAGGAAGCTCCGCGCGCAGCGCAATCAGCCACGATCACGCTCGGCGAGGCTTCCTCGGGTGGCTCAAACTGAAGTTGACGAACTCTCAGATCCAGTCCGCGCACCGTAGTGCTCGGCCAGCAGCCGCTTGCGATGACCCCTGCGGCGGAACGCGGTGACCAGCACGATGACGATGCCGACGCCCACTCCGAACAGCGGGAGGAGGACGGCCAGCAGCAGCCAGCCCCCGAACGTGACGAGGCCGCCGAGGTCTCCGATGGCGTACTGGGACGGCCTCTCGGAGTCGCAGGTGATCCGGTAGTCGCCCGCCTGCGACACCTCGATGCTGTAGAGCGGGTTCCAGGTCTCGTCGCGGGTGAGGAACACGTCGATACCGGGGGTGGTGAGGGCGGGGTCGCCCGGACCGGAGATGACGCACGTCGGCCGGGACGGCCCGATCCTGTCCTCGAGCCAGATCGCCTTCTCGTCATCCGGATCGAGCCGCAGGGTGACGGTCTTGCCATCGGCGAACTGATTGCCCGTGTCCACGGCGTCGATCACGCTCTTGAACTGCTGGACGGCGATGACCATGCCCAGCACGATCGACACGACAGAGATCACGGCCGCCGTCACGTACCAGTGACGACCGGGCCGGAGTTCGCTCGCCGGTATCCGCGGCGACGGGGAAGGCTGCATCGCCACACCCTAGATCACCCACAGATCACCCATGCCGTCCGCCCGACTCCTTGCTGGATCCGGCGACAGCCGGCACGACCGAGCGGGGTTTCACCCGCAGGGGGTGAGGTGACGGTGCCTCGCTTGCTGAACGCTTGGCGTGCACAGGTCCGGCATGGCTGCCCCGATGCCCCCATCCCCATGCCATGTCGGTGTTCCCGGCCGAAGAGGGGGGATCAGGTGACCCGCTATCCGCCCATCGCCGAGCACGGCATGGTCGGCGATCTCCAGACGGCTGCCCTGGTGTCGTCCGACGGAACCGTCGACTGGTGGTGCTCGCCCCGCTTCGACTCGCCCAGTGTCTTCGCCTCCCTCCTGGACGGTGAACGCGGTGGCCACTGCCGCCTGGCCGCGGACTTGCCCGGCAGCGACGGCAGCGACGGCATGACCGTCCGGCAGCTGTATCTGTCCGACACCGCCATACTCGTCACCCGTTTCATGGCCCCCGGCGGGGTCGGTGAGGTGGCCGACTTCATGGTGCCGAGTGGTGCCTCCGCCCCGACGGGGACTCATCGGCTGCTGCGGGTGGCACGGGTTGTCCGGGGCAGTCTGCCCTTCGCGCTCAGTTGCCAGCCGCGCTTCGACTACGGCCGCGCCACCCACACGCTGACCCGGACCGACGAGCACGCGGTCGTCTTCCGTGGCCCGGGAACGGACCTGCACCTGCAGTCCACGCCGGGAGTCGTCTTCCGCGAGGACGGCAGCGACATCAGCGCCCGCTTCACCCTCTCCGCCGGCCAGGCGGCGGCGGTCGTGCTCACCAGCACGCCCGGCGGTGCCCCGGTACCTGCCCGGCCGACGCTGGAAGGCGTCGCCGACGACCTGGAGACCTGCCGTGCCTACTGGCTGTCGTGGTTGCGCTCGTGCACGTACCGGGGGCGCTGGCAGGACATCGTGAACCGGTCGGCGATCATCCTCAAACTGCTCACGTACGCCCCCACCGGGGCACCCATCGCCGCCGCCACCATGGGCCTGCCCGAGCAGATCGGCGGTGAGCGCAACTGGGACTACCGCTACACATGGGTCCGGGATGCATCACTGTCCGTGCGGGCGCTGATCGACCTGGGCTTCCACGAGGAGGCCCACGCCTTCCGCAGGTGGCTTCGCGAGCGCATCCGGGCCAGAGACGCGTCCTCGGCGGATCCCCTCCAGATCATGTACCGGGTCGACGGCGATCCGCACCTGACCGAGGAGACGCTCGACCACCTGGAGGGCTACCGGGGCTCACGCCCGGTGCGTGCGGGCAACGCGGCGGCGGACCAGCTGCAACTCGACATCTACGGCGAGGCGTGCGACGCGCTGATCGTGGGCGGGGACATCGGTGCGATCCGCGGCTGGAAGGCTCTGAGTGACGTACTGGACTGGCTCGCCGGCCACTGGGACCAGCCCGACGAAGGGATCTGGGAGACCCGCGGCGGGCGCCAGGACTTCACCTACAGCCGGCTGATGACGTGGGTGGCCTTCGACCGGGGTGTCCGCGCGGCCACCGCGTTCTCCCGCCCGGCCGACATCACCCGCTGGACCGAGGCGCGCGACACGGTCTTCCGCCAGATCGTCGAACGCGGCTGGCACGACAAGCGGCAGGCCTTCGTGCAGCACTACGAGACCGACGTCCTGGACGCCTCGCTGCTGCTGATGCCGCGGGTGGGGTTCGTCTCCCCTCACGACCCCGACTGGCTGAGCACGCTGGACGCCATGGACGAGGAACTGGTCAGCGACAGCCTCGTCTACCGCTACGACCCGGCAGCCTCTCCCGACGGCCTGCGCGGCTCCGAGGGGACCTTCAATCTCTGCAGCTTCTTCTACGTCGAGGCACTCGCCCGCAGCGGCCGGCTCAACCAGGCCCGGCACGCCTTCGACAAGATGCTCACCTACGCCAACCATGTCGGCCTCTTCGCCGAGGAGATCGGCCCCTCGGGCGAGCAACTCGGCAACTTTCCCCAGGCGTTCACCCACCTCGCCCTGGTCACCGCCGCCATGGCACTCGACGAGGAGCTGGCGAAGGCTCAGACCTCACCTCGCCCGGGCCATCACGGGCATCCGGCGACACGTGGTCTCACCGTGCCGGACGAGGACATGGGCGGGGGCCGGGCCGGTGCCTGAGACGACCGGGACGAGGAAGCCGGCGAACCAGAGGCTCGTGCTGGCGGCCCTGGCGCTCGCCCAGTTCATCTGCAGCTTCGCGGGCTCCAACATGAACGTGATGATCAACGACATCAGCGAGGACCTGGACACCAGCGTCCAAGGCGTTCAGGTGGCCATCACCGTCTTCCTCCTGGTGATGGCCGCGCTGATGATCCCCGGCGGCAAACTCACCGACCGCTACGGCCGCAAACGCTGCTTCATGGCAGGTCTGGTCGTCTACGCGATCGGCGCCCTGCTGAGTGCGGCCGCCCCGGGGCTCGGCGTCCTCATCGTGGGCAATTCGATCCTCGAAGGCATCGGTACGGCGCTCCTGATCCCGCCCGTGTACATCCTCACGACCCTCCTCCACCCCGACGTCACCTCCCGCGCCCGGGCCTTCGGGGTCGTCATGGCCCTGGGCGGCATCGGAGCGGCGGCCGGGCCGCTGATCGGCGGACTGATCACCACGGCGATCAGCTGGCGTGCCGCCTTCGTGTTCCAGGCCCTGGTGATCGCGGTGATCGTCCTGCTCAGCCGTCGCATCGACGACCCGCTGCCGCCGGACCCGACTCGGTCCTTCGACACCGCCGGCGCGGTCCTCTCCGCAGCCGGCCTCGTCCTCGTCGTCCTGGGCATCCTGGCCGCGGACGACAACGTCTGGCTCACGGTCGCTCTGCTCGTCCTGGGCACCCTGGTCCTCGGCTGGTTCTTCCGCTCCGCGCGCGCCAAGGAGGCCTCCGGCCGGGAACCCCTGCTGTCCCTGAGCCTCTTCCGCAGCCGCACCTCCAACCTGGGTCTCGCCACACAGAACATCCAATGGCTGCTGCTCATGGGCACGTCCTTCACGGTGGCCGCCTACCTCCAGGTCGTACGCGGCTACGACGCCATCCAGACCGGAGTCGTTTTCACGGCGGCCACCCTCGGTCTGCTGGCCACGTCGCTGTCGGCCGAGCGCCTCGCCCGCCGGCACCCGCAGCGCACCCTCATCATGTCCGGCTTCGCCGTCACCCTCGCCGGTGTCGCGGTCCTGATCACCCTGGTCGGAAGCTTCTCCACGGCCTGGGCGTTCGTCCCCGGACTGCTCCTCATAGGTCTCGGGCTCGGCGTGATGCTGACCCCCTCCGTCAACGTCGTCCAGTCGAGCTTCCCCGAGGAACAGCAGGGCGAGATCTCGGGCCTCTCCCGCAGCGTGTCCAACCTCGGCTCGTCCTTCGGAACGGCCATCGCGGGCACCATCCTCGTCGCCGGACTCACCACGGGCGCCTACGCCGCAGCGATGATCACCCTCGCCGCCATCGGCCTGGGCGGCCTGGGCGCGGCTGCACTCCTCCCCGGAGGCCGAAGCCTCGCGGCGCCCGGGACCTCCAGCTCTGCCGAGCCCAGGCCAGGCACCTAGAGGTGCCCGCTGGTCCCGAGCCGGTCCAGATACGGCTGGTGCTGTGCTGGCCTTTGCCCTGAGCCGGCCCAGAGGCAGCGCAAAGGCCCCTACCAGCGGCGGAACCGCAGGCAGCAGGCTTGTGCGTGGACGCTTAGCTTTCTATTGCCCTGGGTCTTGCCGGGGAACTCGACGGCCGGCGCCTTCGACGCGCCCAGTCCGGACCTCTGCCGACGACAGCCCGGGTACGTCGGCCGACTAGGCATGCGTGTGCTTCGCTGCCAGCCACGCTACCTGTAGCGGCGGCCAATGCCTGACGACGGCGGCTGACCGTCAGCTCGCTCACGATCAGTTCGGCGTCTTCGGCTAACGGAGAGCCGCGCAGGATGTCGCGGGTCCAGCGGCGGGCCCGGCTCACTTCTTCAGGGAATCCCCGCTCCCCGATCCTGTGGCTGAGGCGCTACAGGAGCACATGAAGCGGTTCCCGCCCGTGGAGATCACGCTTCCCTGGATGCGAGCGAACGGCCAGCCGGTGACCCGGCGGCTCATCTTCACAGGCCCCAACGGCGGGCATATCTGGCGTACGTCGCTGAACGAGGATCACTGGAAGCCCGCGCTCGCGAAGGCGGGCGTCATCCCGAAGGCCAAGAGTCGCCAGCATGCCGCCGCCCGCGAACACGGGATGCACGCCCTACGGCACTTCTACGCGTCCGTGCTCCTGGACGCCGGGGAGAGCATCAAGGCCCTCGCTGAGTACCTCGGGCACTCGGACCCGGGACTGACTCTCAAGGTGTACGCGCACCTCATGCCGAGCAGCCGGGAGCGGGCACGGAAGGCTCTCGGGCGAGCGCTCCGGCCGCATGACCCGGGGGCCTGAGGGCCCAGCGAGGGCCCGGACCGTGAAAATGCCCCTGAGTCGCGCCGTCTGCGCAGCTCAGGGGCATGATCGCGCAGGCTACTTCTTCTTGCCCTGGTTCTTCACGGCCTCGATCGCCGCGGCCGCCGCCTCCGGGTCGAGGTACGTGCCGCCCGGGTTCAGGGGCTTGAAGTCGGCGTCGAGTTCGTAGGAGAGGGGGATGCCGGTGGGGATGTTCAGGCCCGCGATGTCGGCGTCGGAGATGCCGTCCAGGTGCTTGACCAGGGCGCGCAGGCTGTTGCCGTGGGCGGCGATGAGGACCGTGCGGCCGGTGAGGAGGTCGGGGACGATCGCGTCGAACCAGTAGGGGAGCATGCGGACGACGACGTCCTTCAGGCACTCCGTCTGCGGGCGCAGCTCCGGCGGGAGGGTCGCGTAGCGCGGGTCGGAGAACTGGGAGTACTCGGCGTCGCGGTCGAGCGGCGGCGGCGGGGTGTCGTAGGAGCGGCGCCACAGCATGAACTGCTCCTCGCCGAACTCGGCCAGCGTCTGCGCCTTGTCCTTGCCCTGCAGGGCGCCGTAGTGGCGCTCGTTCAGACGCCAGCTGCGGTGGACCGGGATCCAGTGGCGGTCCGCCGCCTCCAGGGCGAGCTGCGCGGTGCGGATGGCGCGCTTCTGGAGGGAGGTGTGCACGACGTCGGGCAGCAGACCGGCGTCCTTGAGCAGCTCGCCGCCGCGCGTCGCCTCCTTCTCGCCCTTCGGGGTGAGGTTGACGTCCACCCAGCCGGTGAACAGGTTCTTCTCGTTCCACTCGCTCTCGCCGTGGCGGAGGAGGATCAGCTTGTACGGTGCGTCGGCCATGGGGCCGAGCGTAATCGACGGCCCGTGTCCCCCGCGCGGGCTGCCCGCTGGGCGGACGGTTGACGGGATCCGTTAATTGAGTGGTCCCGGCCGGGGAGTGTTTGTAAGTTGTGTCCGCTGTTTATGCCGCTTACGGCTCCCTCGGGGTTTCCAGTCACGGCCTCTCGGGAGCTTCGTCCGTCCAGCGGGGGGTTCCATGTCTGCCGTCGTGCGTGTAAGGCGGGCGGTCCGGGAGACCGTGTCGGGGCTGCCCCCGGTGTTCTGGTGGCTGTGGACCAGCACCCTGGTCAACCGGCTCGGTGCCTTCGTCGCCACCTTCTTGGCGATGTACTTGACTCTCGACCGCGGCTACTCGGCCACCTACGCCGGTCTGGTCGCCGCGCTGCACGGGCTGGGCGGTGTGATCTCGTCGCTCGGCGGCGGGGTGATGACGGACCGGCTCGGGCGCCGGCCCACGCTGCTGGTGGCACAGGTGTCGACCGCCGTGTCCGTGGCCGCGCTCGGGTTCGTGCACCACCCGGTCGCGATCGCCGCCGTCGCCTTCCTCGTCGGCATGGCCTCCAACGCCTCCCGCCCGGCCGTGCAGGCGATGATGGCCGACATCGTGCGGCCCGAGGACCGCATCCGCGCCTTCTCCCTCAACTACTGGGCCATCAACCTCGGCTTCGCCGTCTCCTCGATGGCGGCCGGCTTCATCGCCGAGCACAGCTACCTCGCCGGGTTCCTGATCGAGGCCGCGATGACGCTGGTCTGCGCGGTCGTGGTGTTCGTGAAGCTGCCCGAGTCGCGGCCGGTGCGCAGCGCCGAGACCATCGCCCGGGAGGACTCGGTCTCGCTCGGCACCGTCCTGCGCGACGGGCGGTTCATGGGCGTCGTCGGGCTGTCCTTCCTCATCGCGCTGATCTTCCAGCAGGCGTCTGTGGGGCTGCCGGTGGCGATGGGCCTGGCCGGGTTCTCCCCGGCCGACTACGGGCTCGCCATCGCGGTCAACGGCGTGCTCATCGTGGTGCTGCAGATCCCGGTGACCCGCTTCATCCAGCACCGCGACCCCGTGCGGCTGCTGGTGATCTCCTCGGTGCTCGCCGGGTACGGCTTCGGCCTCACCGCCTTCGCCGGGTCGGTCGGCGTCTTCGCCCTCACCGTGTGCGTGTGGACCCTCGCCGAGATCGTGAACGCGCCCACGCAGACGGGGCTCGTCGTGCGGCTGTCCCCGGTGCACGGGCGCGGGCGCTACCAGGGCATGTACACCATGTCCTGGGCGGTGGCAGCCCTTGTCGCCCCGCTGATGTCGGGCTTCGTCATCGACCGGGCGGGTGCCGGGTGGCTGTGGGGCGCGTGCGCGGGCCTCGGCACCGTCGCGGGTGCGGGGTACGCGGTGCTGGCGCGCCGGCTGCCGGAGGAGGAGCCGGCGGACGATGCCGCCAAGGGCGGGCAGGGGACGGCGCGGTCCGAGGTCGGTGCGTCCTGAGGATCAGGGCAGTCCTACGGGACCAGGGGACCAGGGGATCAGGGGACGCTCACAGGGAGAGCGGGACCGGGTGGATCTCGTCGGGGCGGAAGCCGCCGCTGCGCTCGTGGACGCGCTGGACGGCGTCGGCGGACGGGCCCTCGGTGAGGCAGTACACCGTGCCCGACTCCGGGTCGGCCCAGACGTGCTGGAACCGGACGCCCTCTTCCTGCTCCAGCTCGGCCTCGGCCTTCATCGCCTGCCTGAGCTGGTCCTCCGTGACCCCGTGAGCGCCGTGGTGGACATCCATGAAGCGCGTCATGGCCGACACCTTCCTTCTCGGCTACGCCGTCAGAAGCAGTTCGCTGGAGCCATCCGCTGGGTGCGGTCAGCTTCTGCCGTTTCTTCCATCATGGTCCCGGGAGGCGCCGGGGGCATGCCGAAGGACCCCGGCCGTCCGGCGCGGGGTCCTCAGGTGCCGTGCGCGTGTGGTGAGCGAGAAATCTTGCGGAACGAGACCTGCGGCGTCAGCCGCACTGGCAGGGGTTGCCCGACTGGCAACCGCAGCCGCACCCCGAGCCGCAGCCGCAAGCGGCGATCAGGGTGAGGTTCCTGATCTCGGCGGGCTGCTCGGTCTCGCGGTCCTGCGTGGGGTCGGGCGTGGTGCTGGGGGATTCGGACATGGGTCCCTCCTCGACGCCGGTGTCTGTGCTCATTGGAAGCCCGCCCGACCGGGCGCATCAACGGCGCACTGAGGCTCGTACGCGCCCTGACCGGTCGGCCGCACGCCCTGGCGGATCGGACACCGGGTGCCGTGCCACCGGCGGACGGGAGCGCCGCGCGCTCCGATCCCTCTGCTCCCAGATCTCCCTGCGTCCAGAACTTCCTGCGCCCGGAGCTCCTACGCCTGGATCTCCTGCTGCATATCCGCCGCCTGGATCTCGTCCGCGTGCTCACCGGTTACCAGGTACACCACCCGCTTGGCGACCGACACCGCGTGATCGGCGAAGCGCTCGTAGTAGCGGCCCAGCAGCGTGACGTCGACGGCCGTCTCGATGCCGTGCTTCCAGCGGTCGTCCATCAGGTGCTGGAACAGGGTGCGGTGCAGCAGGTCCATCGCGTCGTCGTCCTGCTCCAGCTGGAGCGCCAGGTCGACGTCCTTGGTGATGATCACCTCCGCCGCCTTGGCCATCAGCCGCTGGGCGAGCTGGCCCATCTCCAGGATCGTCGCGTGCAGGTCGGCGGGGACCGCGTGCGCCGGGTAGCGCAGCCGGGCGAGCTTCGCCACGTGCTGCGCGAGGTCGCCGGAGCGCTCCAGGTCGGCCGACATGCGCAGCGAGGTCACGACTATCCGCAGGTCGGTGGCGACCGGCTGCTGCCTGGCCAGCAGGGCGATCGCCCGGGCCTCCAGATCGTGCTGGAGCTCGTCGACCTTCTGGTCGGCCTCGATCACGCTCTCGGCCAGCTTCAGATCCGAGTCGAGGATGGCGGTCGTGGCGCGCCCGATCGCCGATCCGACCAGGCGGGCCATCTCCACCAGGCCGTCGCCGATCGAATCCAGTTCCTCGTGGTACGCGTCCCGCATCAGGCTTCCTCTCGTGCGTCTCTTCGGGGTGGTGCGGCTTTTCGGGGTGGTGCGTCTTTTCGGGGTGGTGCGTCTTTAGGGGGTGCGTCTTTTCGGGTCCAAAGGTTTCGGGTCCAAAGGTTTCGGGTCCAAAGTTTTCGGGGTCCGGACGGGGGCGGGCAGGGCCGAAACGGGGTCGTCCGGGGCGCGCCGGCCCGTGCCCGGCCGCCGGGGCTCCTTCCCACGCTCCCACGGTCCGTGCGCCACGCGTCCGTTTCCGTCACCTCGAATGAACCGTCCCTGGCGCCCAGGTGAACTCTGGGCGACGAGTGTTCGAGTACCGCCCTCGGCGGCTGGGGGCGCCGCCGGGACCGTGCCTAACCTGGAGGCATGGACGTGAACGCGGCGGTCGCCGCAGCGGCAGCGATCGCCGGGGTGCTCACCGGTGTCATCGCCATGCTCGCGTTCCGGTTCAGTGAGCGCGAGCAGAAGCGCCCCACCCGCAGCTCCCTGCACACCGACCCGGTGCTGCCACCGGGCGTGGACACCGTCCTGTCCGTGCTGCGCTCCTCCGCCGTGGTCCTCGACGAGACCGACGACGTGGTCAAGGCCAGCTCCGCCGCCTACGCCCTCGGGCTGGTCCGGGGCGGCAAGCTCGCTGTGGAGCCCATGCTGAAGATGGCACGTGACACCCGGCGCGACGGCGAGATACGGCAGGTCGAACTGGACCTCCCGCGGCGCGGCACCGGGCGGGGCGAGGCCCTCGCGGTGTCCGCACGGGTGGCCCCGCTGGGTTCCCGGCTGGTGCTGCTGCTGGTCGAGGACCTCACCGAGGCCCGCCGGATCGAGGCGGTGCGGCGGGACTTCGTCGCCAACGTCAGCCATGAGCTGAAGACCCCGGTCGGCGCGCTCTCCCTGCTCTCCGAGGCGGTCATGGACGCCGCCGACGACCCGGAGGCCGTGCAGCGTTTCGCCGGGCGGATGCAGATCGAGGCGACCCGGCTCACCAACCTGGTGCAGGAGCTCATCGATCTCTCCCGGGTGCAGAACGACGATCCGCTGGAGGACGCCGAGCCGGTCCGGGTGGACGAGCTGGTCGCCGAGGCCGTCGACCGCTGCCGGCACGCGGCCGGCACCAAGCAGATCACCATGGTCTCGAACGTGGGGGTGCCCGAGGGCGCCGAGCAGAGCGGCGACGGGCGCCGGGAGAGCGACGGCGACCTGGCCGTGTGGGGACACCGCGGGCAGCTGGCCGCCGCGCTCGGCAACCTGGTCGAGAACGCCGTCAACTACTCGCCCGCCCGCACCCGCGTCGGCATCACGGCCCGCAGGGTCCCCCAGCCCGGCGGGGACCTCATCGAGATCGCGGTCACCGACCAGGGCATCGGCATCTCCGACAAGGACAAGGAGCGCATATTCGAGCGCTTCTACCGCGTCGACCCGGCCCGCTCCCGAGCCACCGGCGGTACGGGCCTCGGCCTCGCGATCGTCAAGCACGTGGCCGCCTCGCACGGCGGGGAGGTCACGGTATGGAGTGCCGAGGGCCAGGGCTCGACGTTTACGCTGCGACTGCCGGAGGCCGGGTCGGTACGTGCACGCACCGGCCGGCGGCAGACCGACCGCGACGGTTCCGACGACCTCGAGGGCGCCGACCACCACGACCGTTACGACGACCACGACCACCACGACCACCACGACCACCACGACCACCACGACGACCACGTCGGCTCCGGCCGCCTCGACGGTGAGGCCGGCCAACCGCGTCCCGCTTCCCCCTCGGCTTCCGCTTCTCCCCACCCAGCTGTCCCGTCCGACACAACCGCGTACGAAACGCTTCCCTCCCCGGAGGTCCTTCCGTGACCCGAGTGCTCGTCGTCGAGGACGAGGAGTCCTTCTCCGACGCCCTGTCGTACATGCTCCGCAAGGAGGGCTTCGAGGTCGCCGTCGCGACCACCGGGCCCGACGGACTCGACGAGTTCGAGCGCAACGGCGCCGACCTCGTCCTCCTCGACCTGATGCTGCCCGGGCTGCCGGGCACCGAGGTGTGCCGCCAGCTGCGCGGCCGCTCCAACGTCCCCGTGATCATGGTGACCGCCAAGGACAGTGAGATCGACAAGGTGGTCGGCCTGGAGATAGGGGCCGACGACTACGTCACCAAGCCCTTCTCCTCCCGCGAGCTCGTCGCCCGTATCCGTGCCGTGCTGCGCCGCCGCGGCGACGGCCAAGAGGAGACGGCCCCGACAGCGCTGGAGGCCGGCCCGGTCCGCATGGACGTCGACCGGCATGTGGTGACCGTGGGCGGCACCAAGGTCGATCTGCCGCTGAAGGAGTTCGACCTGCTGGAGATGCTGCTGCGCAACGCCGGCCGGGTCCTCACCCGGATGCAGCTGATCGACCGGGTCTGGGGCGCCGACTACGTGGGCGACACCAAGACCCTCGACGTCCACGTCAAGCGCCTGCGCGCCAAGATCGAGCCGGACCCGGGCGCGCCGCGCTACCTGGTGACGGTCCGGGGGCTGGGCTACAAGTTCGAGCCTTGAGCCGCGGGGCGGTGAGGGGCCCCGAAACGGAACATCCGAACCGGTGAGATGCCCGGCCCGGAACCCCGGCCGGTGAGACGCCCGGCCGGACCACCCCGGCCGGTGAAACGCGCAGCTGGAACGCCGGACCCGTAAACGTCAGGGGCGGGACCCGATCGAAACGGGTCCCGCCCCTGTTGTCCGTTGTCCGTTGCCCGTTGCCCGCTGTCCGTGATGCGGGTCAGCCGGCCTGCTGGCTCGCGGACGCCGCGTCCGACGGGGTGCCCGACGGGGCGCCGGACTCCTCGGCCCCGGCGGACTCGCCGGCACCCGCCGACTCCCCGGCCTCCGGGGACTTCGAGGCCTCGCCGGAGGCGCTGGCCGACGGCTCGGTCGTGGCGCCCGCAGCGGCGGGCTCCTCGCTGGGGCCCCACTCCTTGTAGAAGTGCTCGGCCGGGAAGACGAAGGCTCCCAGGCTCACGTCACCGGTCCTGCTGAAGGTGAAGGTGATCTTCTGGATGTTGCCGTCCTGGATGCTCTCGCGGCTGGCCGGCAGCACCGCGGAGGCGTTGTCCTTGCCGCCCAGGATCAGTCGGCCGCCCGGCTGGATCGTCAGGCTCTGACCCTTCGCAGGGGAGAGCCGCGCGGTCTTGCCGGTGCCCGGGACGGTGATCGACTCCAGCGTCTCGGGGGTGTCGCCCTCGTTGAAGAGCGTGGCGGAGACCACGGACGGGCCGGTGGACTCGCGCTCGGCCGGGGTGATGATCGTGGCGTTCTGGATCTTGATGTTGCCGACGGTCGTCGCCGCGTTGTCCGGCTTGACCTGCAGGGTCTGCGCGTTGTTGCCGGCCGCGCACGCGGAGAGCGAGGCGATGGAGATTGCGATGGCGGCGGCGGCGAGGGCGCCGCGTCGAAGGCTGCTGCTCACGGCGGCGGCAACTCCTTGACTCGAGCGTGGCGACGGTAAAGCCGCCTGAAGGGTCGGTAAGCGTCTGTCAGCGGCCTTAGGTTACCGAGCCGTTCCCGCGGGCTCGCACCCGACCCTCCCCGGTGGCCGGGCGTTCCCCCGACAAGCCCCACCCGGGCCGCGCCCCCCGGCGGCCATTCGAGCGCACCCGCGCTCACTCCTCCGGCTTTCACATAAGGCGGGCTGATAGCCGGCGCATAGCAGGCGCATATTTCTCCGGGGAATGCGCCGGAGCCTCCATGAATTGATCACACTGCCGATCACCGGCGTCTCCTCACGGTGCTCCTCGGGCGCGCGTGATCGGCTCCATGATCGGTGCTGCGATGTGGCGCTGTGATCAATTCGGGATTCGTCCGGAACGGGGCCCGGGTCTCCGAACGGAGTAGCGGAAGTCGAGCGCAGAGAACCGGACATTTAGGGACGTTCGGCCGCTCGTGCGGTCGTCCGGATGCGTGTAACGTGGGCGTTTCGCTTGGCCCGGAGAGGCGCTCCGACCTGCGAATACCTGCTTCCGCTCCGCCTGCGAAGCACGTTCATGTTGCGCTTGTCAAGCCCCGAGAATGGCCCTGACCTGCGAAAACGCCATTCAGATGACGGCGTATCCGTGTTACCCTGGATAGCCACGGAAGGGGTACCTGTCACATGACGTTCAAGGTTGGCGACACCGTGGTCTATCCCCATCACGGGGCCGCGCTGATCGAGGCCATCGAAACTCGCCAGATCAAAGGCGTGGACAAGACCTACTTGGTGCTGAAGGTCGCCCAGGGTGACCTGACGGTGCGTGTGCCAGCGGACAATGCGGAGTTCGTCGGCGTGCGTGATGTGGTCGGTCAGGATGGGCTGGACCGGGTCTTCGAGGTGCTGCGCGCGCCGTACGCCGAGGAGCCCACGAACTGGTCGCGCCGTTACAAGGCAAACCTGGAGAAGCTCGCCTCTGGCGATGTCATCAAGGTCGCGGAAGTCGTACGTGACCTGTGGCGTCGTGAGCGTGAGCGAGGACTGTCCGCCGGTGAGAAGCGCATGCTCGCCAAGGCGCGGCAGATCCTGGTCAGCGAGCTCGCGCTCGCGGAGAACACCAACGAGGACAAGGCCGAGGCCCTGCTCGACGAGGTTCTCGCCTCCTGACCCGAGGCGGAACTGATCGCTCAGCGCCGCGCTCGTACAGCACATAGCGCACCATCATGCCGCGGTGCCCGATGACACAGCACATGTCGCCGGGCGCTGCGGCATGTTCGCACCCGGAGAATGTGTTGTCCTTCACGCGCCCCGAATCCGGTGTGCCGTCCCCGGGCGGCCGGCTCGACCAGAGTCACGGAAGGGGCTGGCCAAATCGTCACGCCCGGCACTCCCTCCGCTGCGGAGCGGAGGCTACGCCCAGGCCATACCCAGGTAGCCCGAGCACACAAACCTGACAGGAACCGATGTCTGACGATCCGCTCCCCGCGCCCGAGCCGAACTCCGTGCCGGCGCGTCCGGCGCCCCGAACGGCGGCCGTGATCCCGGCGGCCGGCCGGGGTGTGCGCCTGGGGCCCGGCGCTCCCAAGGCGCTGCGCGCCCTCGGCGGCCTGCCCATGCTGGTCCACGCGATCCGCGCGATGGCCGACTCCCGTGCCGTCTCCCTGGTCGTGGTCGTGGCCCCGCCCGACGGCGCCGCCGAGGTCAAGACGCTGCTCGACGCGCACGCGCTGCCCGAGCGCACCGACTTCCTGGTCGTCCCCGGCGGCGAGACCCGCCAGGAATCGGTCAGGGCCGGCCTGGAGGCGCTCCCGGAGGGCTACGACATCGTCCTCGTCCACGACGCGGCCCGCCCGCTGGTCCCCGTGGACACGGTGGACGCCGTGATCGAGGCGGTGCGCGACGGCGCCGTCGCCGTGGTCCCCGCGCTGCCGCTCGCCGACACGGTCAAGGAGGTCGAGCCGGCGGCCAGCCCCGGCGAACCCGAGCCGGTGCTCGCCACCCCGGACCGCTCCCGGCTGCGCGCGGTGCAGACCCCGCAGGGCTTCGACCGCGCGACCCTGGTGCGCGCCCACGAGACGGTCACCGGCGACGTCACCGACGACGCGAGCATGGTCGAGCAGCTCGGCCTCACCGTCGTCACCGTCCCCGGGCACGAGGAGGCCTTCAAGGTCACCCGCCCCCTCGACCTGGTCCTCGCGGAGGCGGTGCTGGCGCGCAGGAGGCTCAACGATGGCTTCTGAGCCCTTCCCGCTGCCCCAGGTCGGCATCGGCACCGACATCCATGCCTTCGAGGAGGGCCGGGAGCTGTGGTGCGCCGGCCTGAAGTGGGAGAACGAGGGACCGGGGCTCGCCGGTCACTCCGACGCGGACGTCGTCGCCCACGCCGCCTGCAACGCCCTGTTCTCCGCGGCGGGCCTCGGCGACCTGGGGCAGCACTTCGGCACGGGCCGGCCCGAGTGGGCGGGCGCGTCCGGGGTGGCGCTGCTGACCGAGGCGGCCCGGATCGTGCGGGAGGCCGGCTTCCGCATCGGCAACATCGCGGTGCAGGTCATCGGCCCCCGCCCCAAGATCGGAAAGCGGCGGGACGAGGCGCAGAAGATCCTCTCGGAGGCGGCGGGAGCTCCGGTGTCGGTCTCCGGCGCCACCACCGACGGGCTGGGCTTTCCCGGACGCGACGAGGGCCTGATGGCGGTGGCGACGGCGCTGGTCGTCCGGGAGCGGTGAGCGGACCGGAAGGCGCGGTGAGCGGACGCGGCTCGTCAGACAGCGTGAGCGGACCGGAAGGCGCGGTGAGCGGACCGGCTCGTCAGGCAGCGTGAGCGGACCGGAAGGCGCGGTGAGCGGACCGGCTCGTCAGGCAGCGTGAGCGGACCGGAAGGCGCGGTGAGCGGACCGGCTCGTCAGGCAGCGTGAGCGGACCGGCCGGCGCGGCGCCGGGCGCGCCGCATCGGCGCCGCGCCTTCCGGGCCCGACGGCCGGGAACCGCAGCCGTGAACCTCCGGTGGCCGGGAACCTCCAGGGCACCGCGGCCGGGAACCGCCGGAAGCGGCCGCCCGGCTCCCGGCGTCAACCGCCGGGAGCCGCCGCGCCGCACCCGCCCGAGGCCTGCGGGCCGCCGGAGACACACCCACACCCCCGAGCCCACTACCCTGGATGCCGTGACTATTCGCCTGTACGACACCCGCGCCCGGCAGATCCGTGACTTCACCCCGCTCAAGCCGGGATGCGTCTCGATCTACCTCTGCGGTGCCACCGTGCAGGCGGCACCCCACATCGGGCACATCCGCTCGGGTCTGAACTTCGACATCATGCGCCGCTGGTTCGAGTACCGCGGCTACGAGGTGACGTTCATCCGCAACGTCACGGACATCGACGACAAGATCATCGCCAAGTCGGCCGAGCAGAACCGCCCTTGGTGGGCCATCGGCTACGAGAACGAGCGGGCCTTCTCCGAGGGCTACCGGGCCCTGGGCTGCCTGCCCCCGACCTACGAGCCGCGCGCCACCGGCCACATCACCGAGATGGTCGAGATGATGCGCGGCCTGATCGAGCGCGGCCACGCCTACGAGGCCGACGGCAACGTCTACTTCGCCGTCACCTCCTTCCCGGACTACCTCCAGCTGTCCAACCAGGAGCTGGAGAACCTGCTGCAGCCCTCCGGCGAGGGGGAGACCGGCAAGCGGGACCCCCGCGACTTCGCCATGTGGAAGGCGGCCAAGCCCGGCGAGCCCAGCTGGGAGACGCCCTGGGGACGCGGCCGTCCCGGCTGGCACCTGGAGTGCTCGGCGATGGCGCACAAGTACCTCGGCAGCGCCTTCGACATCCACGGCGGCGGCCTGGACCTGATCTTCCCGCACCACGAGAACGAGATCGCCCAGGCCCAGGCCTACGGCGACGAGTTCGCCCAGTACTGGGTGCACAACGCCTGGGTGACCATGAGCGGCGAGAAGATGTCCAAGTCGCTCGGCAACTCGGTGCTGGTCTCCGAGATGGTCAAGCGCTGGCGGCCCATCGTGCTGCGCTACTACCTCGGCACCCCGCACTACCGCTCGATGATCGAGTACAGCGAGGAGGCCCTGCGCGAGGCCGAGTCCGCGTTCGCGCGGATCGAGGGCTTCGTGCAGCGCGTCACCGAGCTGGCCGGCGGGCCGGTCGAGCCGGCTCCGCAGGTGCCGCCCGCCTTCGCCGAGGCGATGGACGACGACCTGGGCGTGCCGCAGGCGCTGGCCGTGGTGCACACCACGGTCCGGCAGGGCAACAGCGCGCTGGCCGCCGACGACAAGGAAGCGGCCGTCGCCCGCCTCGCCGAGGTGCGCGCCATGCTCGGCGTCCTCGGCCTGGACCCGCTCGACGAGCACTGGGCCGGCGAGGGCGACCGCGGCGCGGACCTGCACGGCGTGGTCGACACGCTGGTGCGCATGGTCCTCGACCAGCGGGAGGCCGCCCGGGCCCGCAAGGACTGGGCGACCGCGGACGCCATCCGCGACCAGCTGAACCAGACGGGCCTGGTCATCGAGGACAGCCCGCAGGGTCCGCGCTGGAGCCTGGGCCCGCGCTGAGCCACGCCCACCCCGCACACACCACCTCACCTCACTTCACGACTTCACGAAAGACGGAAACCTCATGGCCGCGAACAACCGCCGCATGTCCGGCAAGAAGGGCGCGCAGGTCGGCAGTGGCGGCAAGCGGCGCCGGGGCCTGGAAGGCAAGGGACCCACGCCCCCCGCCGAGATGCGCAAGGGCCACGCCAAGCAGCGCGCCGCCCAGGCCCGGGCGCGCCGCGCCCAGGGCCGCAGCCAGGCCCGGCGCGGCG